>NZ_JBMPIT010000014.1:0-55799 GCF_049341845.1 Curtobacterium guangdongense | reverse complement strand
GGTGGTGGTGCTCGGGGTGTGGATCGCGACGCGGTTGGGCACGATCGAGGCCGTCCTCGGCACCGTCTACCCCGGACGACGCATCGAGTTCGCCGGCGCGCTCGACTACAAGGGCATCGTCTCGGTGTTCGGCGCACCCTTCGCCGGTGCGCTGCAGAACGGCGTCGCCGATGGTCTCGGACCGAACCAGTCCGAGGCGGCCGCGCCGTTCATGACGATCGTGTTCCTCGTCCCGCTGCTCGTCTGGCTCCTCGTCCGCTCGGTCACGGCAGCCCGTGCCGCCGGGTCGCTCCGTCGCCTCGACTGGACCGTCCTCTCCGTGCTCGTGGTCCTGACGGTGCTCTGGTTCTTCCTGCTCATCCCCGGGTGGACCCCGATCGCGAACCTGCTCGGGCTGACCCGATCGACCGACGGGCGGCTCCGGCTGGCCTTCGACCTGCTCGCCGTCATCGGGATCGGCGTCGCGGTCTCGCGGATGGACCGCGACCGGATCCGCGCCAAGTGGTGGGTCGCCCTGTCCGGCGGGGCCGTCGCCGCCGCGTCGATCGTGTGCACCTGGTACGCGCTCCGGCACGCGCAGGCTCCGGTCCTCGCCTCCGCCGCGCACTGGAAGGTCGTGTCGGTGCTCGTCGTGGTCGCGGTCGTGCTCATCGCGTTCCGCCTGGTGCTCCCGGGCGTCACCCTGTTGCTGGTCGGCACGCTGTTGGTCGGCCTCGGCATCAACCCGCTCTACCGCGGCGTGTTCGAGCTGCCGGAGGACACGAAGGCCGGACGCGCGATCGAGGCCATCGAGGCGAAGCACCCCGACGCGAAGTGGGTCGGCGTCGGGACGACCATGCAGACGTCCATGCTCGTCGAGTCGGGCGTGCACGCGTTCAACGGCATGCAGACGTACCCGCCGAAGGAGATGTGGGACGAGATCGACCCGTCCGGCAAGTACCGGAACCAGGCGAACCGTCTCGGCAACGTGAACTGGACGGTCGGGACGGGCGAGCCGAAGGTGACGAACCCGGTCCGCGACCAGGTGCTCATCACGTTCGACGCGTGCAGTCGCTTCGCGCAGCGGAACGTCGACTACGTCCTGTCGGACTCGCCCATCGACTCGTCCTGCCTCGCGCAGACCGGCGACTACGACCAGGGCGCGCTCGACATGCACATCTACCGGGTGGTGCGCTGACCGCGCGTCGTCCGCACCGGACGGACGGGAGGCTCGTGGCGGCGTCGCCACGAGCCTCCCGTCCGTCCGTGGGTGCGTCCGTCGGTCGGTGCGGAGCGCACCGACCGGTCAGACGATCTCGGCGACCGCTTCCTCCGCGCCCTCGCGCTTGTCGGTGAAGACCCACTTGCCGTAGGCGAAGTAGCGGAACACGGTCGCGACGCCCTGGCCGATGAGCGTGCCGGAGACGTTGTCGGCCAGCGGCGAGTCGAGGTGCAGCACGTACCGTGAGAAGCCGAGGCACCCGAGCTGCAGCAGGATCGCGATGACGTTGAGGAGCGCGAACACCATGAAGCTCTTGAACGTCTGCGCGTTCGCACGGTCGCGGTAGGTCCACAGCCGGCTGCCGAAGTAGGTGACGACACTGGCGACGGCGATCGCGATGATCTTCCCGACCAGGGGGAGCGCGAACAGCGGCCCGTGACCGCCCCAGAACACCAGGGCATTGTAGACGACTGCGTCGACGACGAAGCCGATCCCGCCGACGACGAGGAACGAGCCTCCTCGCCGCAGGTGCCCGAGGAACCACTCCGATGCGTTCGCCACGTTGTCCTTTCCCGCCCCGGGGTGCGGCGCCAGCCGAATCTCCGGGGAACTGTTAGCCTCTCGCAGGGGTTTCGTGATCACGATCCCGCCGCTCGACATGATCCGTGACCACTGAAGGACCCTATCCCGTGACACCCGACGACCTCGTCATCGCAGCCATCGTGCCCTGCCACAACGAGGCACCGGCCATCCACAAGGTCGTCACCGACCTCAAGGCCGCGGTGCCGGGCATCCACGTGTACGTGTACGACAACAACAGCACCGACGGCACGGACGAGGTCGCGCGTCGCGCAGGTGCCGAGGTGCGGTACGAGCACACCAAGGGCAAGGGCAACGTGATCCGCCGTGCCTTCGGGGACATCGACGCCGACGTCTACCTGATGATCGACGGCGACGACACGTACGACGCGGCCGCTGCACCCGAGATGATCCGGACCCTGCTCGAGGGCCCGTACGACCACATCCTCGGCGTCCGGCAGGACGACCCGACGTCGACGGCGTACCGACCGGGACACGAAGCCGGCAACCGGATGTTCAACCGGGTCGTCGGTCGGATGTTCGGCACTCCGGTGTCCGACATGCTGAGCGGGTACCGCGTGATGTCGCGCCGGTTCGTGAAGTCGTTCCCGGCGCTGTCACGGGAGTTCGAGACCGAGACCGAGCTCACGGTGCACGTGATGAACCTCCGGGTGCCGCACGCCGAGGTCCCGATCGCGTTCAAGGACCGCGCCGAGGGCACCGAGTCCAAGCTCAACACCTACAGCGACGGGTTCAAGATCCTCTCGCTCATCGCGCACCTGGTCCGGTTCGAGCGTCCGGTGCTCTTCCACGGCCTGATCGGTGCGGTGTTCGCGATCATCGCGCTCGTCCTCGCGATCCCGCTCTTCATCGAGTTCGGTCGGACCGGGCTGGTGCCGCGGTTCCCGACGGCGTTCCTCGCGGCCTCCCTGATGGTCATCGCGTTCCTGACGTGGATCCTCGGGTTCATCCTCGAAGGCGTGACCCGGCTGCGCCGCGAGACCAGCCGGCTGAACTACCTGACGTACTCCGCGCCGGGGACGTCCGAACGCCGACTGCCGATCAGCCACTCCGCCCCGGAACAGCAGACGCCGTCGGAGATCGCCCGCAAGGCGATGCCCGGCTCGTCGGACCGCGGGGACAGCGCCGCCCGATGACGGAACCGACCGCGCTCGTCGTCATCCCGACGTACGACGAGGCCGAGAACGTCCGCGCGATCGTCGACGTCGTGCTGAGCGCCGTCCCGAGTGCCCACGTGCTCGTCGTCGACGACGGCAGCCCCGACGGCACCGGTGACATCGTGGCGTCGATCGCCGAGACCGACGACCGGGTGCACCTCGTGCGGCGCACCGGCAAGCTCGGGCTCGGCAGCGCCTACGTCGCCGGTTTCCGCTGGGGGCTCGAGCGCGGGTACGGCCTGCTCGTCGAGATGGACGCGGACGGCTCGCACCCCGCCGACCGGCTGCCGGCGCTCATCGACGCCGTCACGAGCACCGACGACGTGATGCTGTCGATCGGCTCGCGCTGGACGCCCGGCGGGTCCGTCGTGGACTGGCCGTGGCACCGGCAGGCCCTCAGCCGCGGCGGGAACGCCTACGCGCGCATCATGCTGGGCATCGACGTGCAGGACATCACGGCCGGCTTCCGGGTCTACCGCGCCGAGACGATCGCGGCGATGGACCTCGATTCGATCGACTCGAAGGGCTACTGCTTCCAGGTCGACATGACGCTGCGGGTGAACGACCTCGGCGGCCGGATCGTCGAGGTGCCCATCCAGTTCCGGGACCGACTCCTCGGGGTCTCCAAGATGAGCCAGGCGATCGTCGTCGAGGCGATGCTGCGGGTCACGCAGTGGGGTCTGCAGCGACGGTTCGGGCGGGCGCCGGCGACTCGACGCTGACCTCGGCCGGGCCCGTTGCCCCGGACTCGGCCCCGGGCTCGGTCGTGGTGCCGGTCGTGGTGTCGATGACGGTCTCCGCGGTGCGGCGCACCGCCGGGGTCCTGAGGAACACGACCACCAGGACGACGAGCAACGCGGCGCGCATCCACATCGCTGCCGTCATCATCTGCGACGCCCACGTGTCGCCGGTCACCCCGAGGGCCTGGTAGTACCCGCTCCGGAAGAAGCCAACGGTCAGGCAGACATCGGTGACGAGGTAGGCCGCGATCCACCACCCGCCGAGCCGCAGCACGACGAAGAACGGCAGCAGCCAGAGCACGTACTGCGGCGAGTCGACCTTGTTGCAGACCATGTAGACGCAGAGCATCGCGGCGGACGCCTGGATCCACGGCGTCCGACCGGTCCGCGCGCCCACGACGACGGTGACCACGAGCACCGCGAGGATGCCGAGCGCGGTGGACACGGTCGCGAGCATCGACATCGTGTCCTGGATCGGCGACGACAGGTCGGCTGACCGGGGGAGCAGCCCGTAGTACCAGACCGAGAGGGTCGACGCCCCGATGGGTCGCTGGGCCTGGAACTGGAACACCGAGAACCAGCCCTCGAAGTTGACGACCATGAACGGCACGTTCGCGGCGAGGACCACCCCGACGCCGGAGCCCAGTGCGGTGAGGGCCCGCCGGAACCGCCCGGACAGGTCGAGGTCCCGGTCGAGCAGCGCGGCGAGCACCAGCGCCGCGAGGAACATCAGCGGGTAGAGCTTGAACGCGCCGCCGACCCCGAAGGCGGCCCCGGCGAGTGCCCAGCGGAGCAGCGGCGGCCACGTCCGTGGTGCCGAGGTCGCGACGAGGAGCCCCGCGACCGTGCACAGCACCGGCAGCAGGTCCCAATTGTAGGCGGAGTACAGCGCGAGCGGGGGTGTCGCGGCGAACACCCACGCGCGACGACCGGCGATCCGCGCGAGCATCAGCGTCACGAGCACCGCGATCACCACGGCGACGGCGGCCGTCACGACGAGGAACTGCTTCGCCGAGTCCGCGGGCAGCGCGGTGATCCACACCCAGATCCCGGTGAGCGTCGGGTACTCGACGGTGCCGCCCCCGAGCCGGGGCGGATCGCCGCGCCACGTCCCGAACACGTACGGGAAGACGTGTGCGCCGAGCTCCCGCTGGTTCCAGAGCGACACGACGTCGGACCAGCACCCGTACTGGTTGACGTACGCGCTCCGCGAAACGTCGGCCGGGCGCGGGACGGTGCAGAGGAGCTTCTGGCCGAGGTTCAGGACGCAGAACAGCGCTGCGACGACGCACATCGCGATGCGTTCGGGGAGACGGGGGTGCACCCGCCAAACCTACCGAACGGTGTCGTCAGCCATGGTGCTCCACGCGCGGCAGCAACCGTCGCCACGACCGGCGCCGCGCCGCGACGACGAGCACCGTCGTGAACACCATCAGCCCCGCGCCGTGCAGCAGGTAGCTCTCGGCCGTGCTCGTGACCGCGAGGAGCACGAGGATCGCCGCCGGCCAGACGTAGGCGACACCGGGGAACGTCGTCGCCGTCACCCAGGCGCGTGCGAACGCGAGGCCCGCGGCCACGAGGAGGATGAGCATCCCGGCGAGGCCGATCTGCAGCCAGGCGTCGACGAATGCGTTGAGCCCCGAGGTGTACCGGACCCCTGCCGGGTCGACCAGGACGGCGAACGGGACGACCTCCTCCCGCGGCCAGGTCCCGACCCAGCCCCAGCCCTGGATCGGGTACTGCGCGATCAGCTGACGGATCTGCGACCAGAGCGCCAGACGGGTGGCGCTGCCCCCTGCTGCACCGATCTCGGCGAGCAGCCTGCCGCGGACGAGGAACGCGAGGACCGCCACGACGAGGACGAAGACCCCGAGGACGGTGTTGACGATCGGCCGGGTGGTGGGCCGTGCGTGTCGGAGGGACCAGAGCGCGAGTGCGGTCACCGAGAGGGCGATCATCGCGAGCCCGGTGATCGGCGACTGGACGAGCATGAGCGCGATCACCGCCATGGCGACGGACCCGATGGCCCGCCACCTGGTCACGGAACGGGTGAGGAACTCCACCACGAAGGTGACGAGCGCGGTCGCGGCGACGAACCCCATGAAGTTGCGGGTGCCGCCGATGCCCTGGATCGGACCGCCGTACGCGATGTCGCCGTGGATGCCGAAGGCGGGGAAGGGCACGTCGAGCACCAGTCCGGAGAGGACCTCGAGCCCGAGTGCGACGACGAGCAGGATGCGGAAGGCGTCGCCGGCCGCACGGATGACCTGCACGAGGTCGCGGCCGAGGGCCAGGTAGAGCCCGAGTCCGACGAAGCAGACCGTCGCGACGAAGCCACGGAGGGCGACCCACGAGTACTCGCTCCACAGCACGCTGAGCGCGCAGTACCCGACGAACGCCAGGAGCGACAGGGGGAGCACGCCGTGCCACTCGATCCGGTAGCGCTGTCCGAGGAGACTCAACCCGGCGAGGACCACGAGCGTCACGAGGACCGCCCACGTGCCGGCGGTGCCCACGAGCGCGGACACGGCCGACTGCCCGAAGGCGAAGAGCAGGACGACGGTCGCGAGCGCCTGGCTGAATCGACCGCCGGCGGAGAACCCGATCCAGGCGGAGAGGTACCGACGCGCGAGCGCTCGCCTGGTCACCCTGCCGTCCGTCACGTCCCCATCCTCTCGCACCCGGCGGGGTGCGGCGCCGTCCTCATCGCGGTGCGTCGATATCGCGCCACGCGATACTGCCGGTAGGTTTGCTGGTCGATGAGACCCGACCCCAGGCAGCGCACCATCGGACGTGCGGCCGCGCTGCTGCTCGGCGCGGTGCTCGTCGGGCTCGGCGCCGCCGCGCTCGCGTGGTACCGGCTCGGACCGATCGCCCGTGGGACCGCGTGGGCCGAGGACGGTGGGCTCTTCCTCCGCGAGCGACTGCAGTACGGCGTCGACGGCACGCTGCTGCGACCGTACGCCGGGTACCTGCACCTCCTCCCGCGCCTCGTCGTCGACCTCGCCGTGCACCGGCCGATCGAGCAGTATGCGCTCACGGTGTCCGCGTCCTCGTGCGCGATCGTCGGTGTGGTCGCGGGCGCGGTCTTCCTGCTCGCCAGGGACCTCGTGCCGGCCTGGCCCCTCCGGCTCGTGCTCGCCGCGGTCCCCGTCGTGTTCCCGCTCGCACCGTTCGAGATCAGCGGGACGGCGGCGAACCTGCACTGGTACATGCTCGTCCTCGTCCCCTGGCTGTTCGCGTACCGTGCCCGGACCTGGGCCGGGTCCGCCGTCGTGGCGGTGCTCGCACTGCTCGCGGTGCTCACCGAGCTGCAGACGGTCGTCTTCGTGCCCCTGCTGCTGCTCGCCTGGCTGCCGTTCCGCTCCGGGGATGCGCGGCTCCAGGGGCTCCGCGCGCTCCCCGTCACGGTGGTGGCGCTCGCAGCGGGGGCCGCGCAGGTCACCGTGTCGCTGACGACCCCGCGGGCGTCACGTCCCGGGGACCCGACGCTCGCCGACGTCACCCACGGCTACCTGCTGCAGCCGGTCGCCGCGATGGCCGACCGGGACATCGCTGCCGTCGGCCGCCTCGTGGCCGCGAACGGCTGGTGGGTGCTGCTCGTGCCGGCCGCCGCCGTCGCGGTCCTGCTCGTCGTCGCACTCGTGGTCGCCGCATGGCGGGCCCGCGTGCTCATCGTCGCGCTCGCCGGTGGGTCGGCGGTCGTGTGGACCGCTGCCCTCGTCGCCAACGCCTCGGCGAACGCCGGCTGGGGGACGCTCGACGCGGCCGGGCTCGGTGCGCTGGTGCCCACCCGGTACGCCGCAGCCTCCGGCATGCTGCTGCTGTCCGCCGTGGTGCTCGCCGCGGCCGTGCTGGCTGATCGACGGTCGTGGTCGCGGCCGGTGGACGCGCTCGCCGGCCGGACGGGAGGCGCGGTGCGCGTCACCGGGGCGATCGTCGGCTGGTGCGTGGTCGCCGTGGTCGTCGCGGCAGCCGTCGCGAACTTGGCCCCCGGTCCGTCGCAGCGTGCGGACGGCCCGCTGTGGGCACCGCAGGTCGCGTCGTCGGTCGCGGGGTGCCGGGCCGACCCGGACGCGTCCGTGTCGGTCAAGACGGCCCCGTGGGGCGCGCAGGTGCCGTGCACGCTGGTGCTGCTCGACCGCTGAGCACCCGGCGTCGTCCGGGCACCGGGCGGTTCAGCGCGTGGCGGCCCAGCGGAACTCGCGCCTCGCCGGCGGCGTGCGCGGGCCGTCGCCGACGGAGACGGGCTCTTCCCCCACCAGGACGATCCTCGACTTGATCGCGATGAGGGCGAAGAGGACCCAGTTGCCCTGGTAGAGCAGGCGCGACTCGGCGAAGGACTGCACCAGCAGCGCGACGACGACGAGCAGCGGGAAGAGCGACACCGGGTCGAAGGGACGGGGCAGCTGGTCGGCGCCGTACCCGATCCGCGTGGCGCAGGACCACGACCGGCTGAGCGTCGTGAGGACGTAGAGCGCGAAGAGGAGCAGCCCGATCAGCCCGGTCTGCATCCAGACGTCGAGGAACGCGTCGTGCGCCTGCAGGTAGGTCACGCCCTTCCGCGGTGCCAGGTCGGCGAGCTGGTGGATGCTCGGCCACCAGTACCCGATCCAGCCCCAGCCGACGACGGGGTGCTGGTCGATCATGCCGAGCACGGCCGACCAGATGTCGCTCCGACCGGTGAAGTCGGAGCTCTTGCCGAGGAACCCCGCGATCGTGCCCCGCGCCAGCACACCGACCACGACGACGACCACGGTGACGGCGGCGATCAGCAGGTACCGCGGTGTGCGGCGCTCGGTGGGGACCCGGCGGACGAGCACGGCGAGCGCGAACGCGACCGCAACCACCGCCGAGGCGACGATCACGGTCGACGAGCGCGTCAGGACGAACACCGCGGCGGCGACCACGAGCCAGCCGATCGCACGGTTCCGGCCCATCCGCCCCTCGGCGAACTGCACGGCGACGGCGACGGCGGCGAGGAGCGCCACCATCGCGAGCAGGTTGGCGTTGCCGGGGAAGCCCTGGATGCGCCCGCCCGTGAAGAGCTCCGCGCGGGAGAAGTAGAAGGCGTCCGGGATCTTCCGGTCGCCGTAGTGCGTCCAGATCGGCGCGATGGGGTGCCTGACGACCACGGCGACCACGGCCTCGAAGACCAGGGACAGGCCGAGGACCCAGCGGAGCGCCGCGCTGACGGCGTCGAGGATGCGTCGCCACGTCAGGGTGGAGGCGATCGCGAAGGCGACCAGCGCGCAGAGCAGCTGTGCGGCCATGCTCGCCAGGGTCGCAGCACGCCAGTGCGACCAGACCACCGACACCAGGCACCAGCCGAGGAACAGCCACAGCGGCGCAGGGGTCCGTGCCAGCGGGGGCTTCGCCCTGACCACGATCGTCACGCCCCATGCGGCCTCGAGGGCCCACACGACGGCAGCGCCGTACCAGGTCAGCATGTTCGGCACGGCGTCGCCGGCGAACATCGTGAACAGGACGGCGGTGGCGAAGGCGAAGGCCTCGCGCTCGGGAACGGTGCCGCGCGCCAGGGGCCAGGTGTTCGTCACTCGGACAGGGTAGCGCCGCTCACCGGTCGAGGGAGCGGAGCGCCTTCGCGATGTCCGCACCGAGGTAGGGCGCGAGCGTCGTCGCGAACGTGGCCGTCAGGTGCGTCGGGTCGCGGTGGACCAGCACGCCGCCGATCACCGCCGGGCACGACGTCGCGGTGCAGTAGAGGTCCGTCAGGTCGACGAACCGTGCCCGGTCGCCGATCGCCGCGACCGCCTGTTCCGAGCCGTCGAAGGACGCAAGCGCCTCCGCGCGCGGGACGTCGCACGCCGTGGTCGTCGGCCCGCTCATCTGACCCATGCACGTCATCACGTCGAGCCGGGCGACCGGATTGTCGCGGATCGCGATCACCGGGACGCCCTCGTCGGTCGCGGTCCGCCACGCGCCGACCATGCCGTCGACCGTCGCCTGCTCGGTCGACGTCCCTGCTGGTGCGAGCACGGTCGACTTCGTGGTGGCATGCGTCACCACGAGCGCGTCGAGGTCTCGGTGGTCGCGGATCCAGGCCAGCGCCGCCTGCTTCCAGCCGTTGCACGAGTCGGTGTACGCCTGCGACGGGGCGTCCTGCACAGCGGTCGTCAGGTAGCAGCCGATGTGCCCGGCGACGTCGATCCGCCAGTTCCGCTGCTTCGCGATCGCGGCGTACGCACTCAGCAGGGCGTTGTTGTGCGAGTCGCCGAGGGCCGCGATGTGCTTCGTGTACCCGGTCTTCGGACCGAGGGTGCACACGTTGAAGTCCGCCGTCACGTTCGACCAGCACGCCCCGCTGTTCACGTCGTCCTTCCCGGCCGCGGCGGGCGTGGGCACGCGGACGTCGGCGAGCTTCGGGTTCACGCACGGATGGGCGGAGCCGATCTCCGACGCCGCGCCGAAGCACGCGACGTCCCCGGTCTCGAGCGACTTCTGGAACGCCGCCGCCTGACTCTGCTGGACCTGGAGGGCGCCGAGCGTCGACGCGCCCAGTGCCACGACGAGCACCGTGCTGAGTGCGCCGTAGAGGGCGACCCGACGCGGGCGGAGGGCCCTGACCCACGACGAGAACCGCAGCGGCTCCTCGACGAGGAGCGTCGTCACGGACGCCACCACGAGCGTGGCGACGAGGATCGCGACCTTGTCGCGGGTGCCGAGCGGGTGGCCGGTCGCGATCGGCAGCAGGACGACGGCCGGCCAGTGCCAGAGGTACACGGCGTAGGAGATCCGGCCGACGAACGCGACGGGCGCGAAGCGACCGATCACCTGCAACCCGGACCGGGCGCCGAGCAGGACGACCAGCGTCGCGCCCGCGACGGGCAGCAGCGCCGCGATGCCGGGGAACGCGGTCGCCGGGGTGATCACGACGAGCGACGCGAGCAGGAGTGCGACACCCAGCCACGAGCCTCCCGTCCGGACCGCCCTGGCCACCTGCGTCCGGGGAGCCGCGAGCGTGACGGTGGACGCGAGCCCGCCGAGCGCGAACTCCCATGCCCGCGTCGCCGTGGAGAAGTACGCGATGCCGGGGGCCGTGCGGGTCTCCACGACGCACCACACGAGCGAGCCCACGACGACCACGCCGAGCAGCACCCGGGCGGTTCGCACGGGGGAGTGGCCCTTCGTCCGGCGCAGCACCAGCGCGAGCAGGACGAGCAGGATCGGCAGCGCGATGTAGAACTGCTCCTCGACCGACAGCGACCAGAAGTGCTGGAACGGCGACGGCTGGTTGTCCGACGCCAGGTAGTTCACCGAGTCGGACGCGAGCTGCCAGTTCTGCACGTAGATCGTCGACGCGATGAGCTCGCGACCGTACTGCCCCCAGAGGGTGCTCGGGACCAGCGCGAGGACGGCAGCGCCCGTCGCGAGCAGGGTCAGGAACGCCCCGGGGAGCAGACGCTTCGCCCGCCGCGACCAGAACCGGCCGAGCGCGATCCGCCCGGTCGCGGTCTGCTCGCGCAGCAGGTGTCCGGTGATGAGGAAGCCGGAGATGACGAAGAACACGTCGACGCCGACGAACCCGCCGGGGAGCCGGTTCGGCCAGAGGTGGTAGAGCACCACGGCGAGCACGGCGAAGGCGCGGAGCCCCTGGATGTCCCACCGTGTGGTGTCAGGCCGTCTGGTGTCGGGCCGTGTGGTGTCGGGACGGCGGCGAGTGGCGGCGGGCTGATCGGACATCGCGGAAAGTCTATGTATCGCGGATCGTGCCAGCGCGCAGGAGGCGGCCTGACGGTCGTGCCCGATACGCTTCGGGGCATGTTCCTCGGCATCACCAACACGGCGCGCGACTACGCGTGGGGATCGGTCACCGCGATCCCAGAACTCCTCGGCCGCACCGTCACCGGCGCCCCGCAGGCCGAACTCTGGCTCGGCGCGCACCCCGGCAGCCCGAGCGTCGTCGTGAACCCGGCGATGGTCGGTGGCGCGGACACCGTCCTCGACTGGATCGCCGCGGAACCGGAGAGCGCGCTCGGCGCCGGGCGCACCGGGCTGCCGTTCCTGCTGAAGCTCCTCGCCGCCGCCGCACCGCTGTCCCTGCAGGCGCACCCCACACCGGAGCAGGCACGAGCGGGGTACGAGCGCGAGAACGCGGCCGGCGTCCCGCTCGACGACCCCGCCAGGAACTACAAGGACCCGTTCCCGAAGCCCGAGCTCGTGGTCGCGCTGAGCGAGCGGTTCGAGGCCCTGAGCGGCTTCCGCCCGATCGAGTCGACGCTCGCCGACGTCGAGGTGCTCGACGCGGGCAGCGGGCGCCTCGGCCCGCTCGTCGCACACCTGCAGCAGGGGCTCGAGGACACCGTCCGCTGGCTCGAGACCGCCGACCCGTCCGCCCGGGCGATCGTCGACGCCGTGAGCCACCTCGCCACCGACGCGGTCGCAGCGGGGGACGTCAGCCCGAACCTGGCCACCGCCGCGTCGCTCGCCGAGCGCTACCCGGGCGACCCCGGTGTGGTGGTGTCGCTGCTCATGCACCGCGTGACGCTCGCCCACGGCGAGGCGATGTACCTGCCGGCCGGCAACATCCACGCGTACCTCGACGGCCTCGGCATCGAGCTCATGGCACCGTCCGACAACGTCCTGCGCGGGGGACTCACGCCGAAGCACGTCGACGTGCAGGAGCTCCTGCACGTGCTCGACTTCACCGCCTACCCGGCGCCGGTCCTCGTGCCGGAGTCGCTGGCCCCGGGCGTCGACCGGTTCGCGCCGGACGGCGTCGGCTACGCGCTCGTCCGGGTGACCGGCGACGGCAGGCCCGTCGGGCTCGGCACCGGCGGGGTCGCGCCGCTGTCCGGCCCGTCGATCGCGATCTGCACGGAGGGCGTCGTGACGCTCGTGGGCGCGCAGTCCGCGACGCTCCTGCGGCAGGGGGAGTCCTGCTTCATCACGCCGGACGAGGGCGACGTGACCGTCGAGGCCGACTCGACCAGCGGGCTCACGTCGACCGTCTTCATCGCGACGGGAACCAGCGACTAGCGGGGAGCGACGAGCGGGTTCGCGCACCGGGTGCGCGGGAGTCCGCGTCGCGCGGTCCGCTAGCGTGGCGGGCATGAGTTGGCTGGTCACCGGCGGCGCCGGGTACATCGGATCCCACGTCGTCCGCGCGTTGCGTGCTGACGGCATCGACACCGTCGCGTTGGACGACCTCTCGAGCGGCTTCCGCGCGTTCGTCCCGTCGGACGTGCCCTTCGTCGAGGGCACGATCCTCGACGCCGACCTGCTCGCGCGGACGATCCGGGAGCACGACGTCACGGGCGTCGTGCACGTCGCCGGCTTCAAGTACGCGGGCGTCTCGGTCGAGCGTCCGCTGCACACCTACGAGCAGAACGTCACCGGCATGGCGACGCTCCTGCGGGCGATGGCCGACGCGGACGTCGACAAGGTCGTGTTCTCGTCGAGCGCCGCGGTGTACGGCACGCCGGACGTCGAGACGGTCGTCGAGTCCACCGCGAAGAACCCGGAGTCGCCCTACGGCGAGTCGAAGCTCATCGGCGAGTGGCTGCTCCGGGACATGGAGGTCGCCCGCGGGTTCACCACCACGTCGCTCCGCTACTTCAACGTCGTCGGGTCGGGGGAGCCGGACCTCTACGACGCGAGCCCCCACAACCTCTTCCCGCTGGTGTTCGACGCACTGCTCGCCGGCCGGACCCCTCGCATCAACGGCGACGACTACGCCACGCCGGACGGCACCTGCGTCCGGGACTACGTGCACGTCGCCGACCTGGCACACTCGCACGCCGTCGCGGCACGGAAGCTCGAGGCCGGGGAGCCGCTCGAGCGGGCGTACAACCTCGGCAGCGGCGACGGCGTCAGCGTCCGGCAGATCATGGACGCCATGGCCAGGGGCACCGGCATCGCCTTCGAGCCGGAGGTCGCCCCGCGCCGGCCCGGCGACCCGGCACGCATCGTCGCGACCGGCGAGGCGGCATCCCGCGACCTCGAGTGGGCGATGCGCCACACCCTCGACGAGATGGTCACGAGCGCCTGGGAGGCCCGCCGCCGCGTGGCGTAGGGCCCCGGCCGCGCTTGGCCGCCTCGACGCAGTCCGCACAACCGAAAGCAACTCACGCCGCGTCCTCGCATGGCGGAAGCTGCTTTCGGTTGTGCGCCGTGCCGGCGCGTCGGGCCCGCCGCTGTCCCCCGAGAGGCCGACAGAACCGGCGCGACACGCCCGAATGGGGGACATGACACGCCGGAACGGTCAGTGCCTTCTATGATCCGCGACTTGACTCCTGCGAATCACACCGCTGTAATTACAGGCAACGACACGCTGCGGCAGGCGGCGACAGCGAGACGAACCAAGGGGTGATCAGGGTGAGCGGTTCCGACTTCCACGCCGGAGTTCCGGAAGACTGGCACGTCGACCCCGTGGCGCTCGGCGTCCCGGGTGTCCGCCGAGCCACTGGCGACGACGAGGAGAACCCGCTCGCCTGGCAGGTCGACTCCCTCTGCGCGCAGACCGACCCCGAGGCGTTCTTCCCCGAGAAGGGCGGCTCGACGCGGGAGGCGAAGAAGATCTGCACCTCGTGCGAGGTCCGGGCGCAGTGCCTCGAGTACGCCCTCGAGAACGACGAACGCTTCGGCATCTGGGGCGGCCTCTCCGAGCGCGAGCGTCGCAAACTCCGCAAGCGGGCGTAGCCGCGTAGCCACCCCGGAGGCTGGACGAACGTCCGCCCCGCACCATGCGTTGATCGTCCCCACAGGTTCACGGCGCGCCGTCCCGTCGGGCTGTGGCCGGGCCTCCAGACCGTAGAGTGACGCCCGTCATGCAGCCCAGTTCCGCTCAGCCCCGTGTCACCGCGATCCTCGTCTGCGCGAACGGTGCCGACCACCTCGACCGGACGCTGGCCGCCCTCGCGAACCAGACCCGCCACCCCGAGAACCTGGTCGTCGTCGACGTCGGGTCCACCGACGGGTCGACCGCCGAGCTGGAGTTCGGCGGCTCCGCCCAGCTCACCCGCATCCCCGCCGGACGCTCCTTCGGTGACGCGGTCGCCGCGGGCGAGAAGACTGCGCCGCGCCCCGAGTCCGACGAAGCGGTCGACGAGTGGCTCTGGCTGGTCGGGCACGACAACGCCCCGGCACCGACGGCCCTGGCCGAGATGCTCGCGGCCGTCGAGATCGCCCCCTCCGTGGCGGTCGCCGGCCCGAAGCTCGTGGACGACGAAGACCCCTCCCGCATCCGCGCGTTCGGCGAGAGCATGACCCGGTTCGGTCGCTCGCTGGTGCTCGTGCAGGACGAACTCGACCAGGGCCAGCACGACCGGAACACCGACGTCCTCGCGGTCGCCGCCGGCGGCATGCTCGTGCGCCGCTCCGTGTGGGTCGCGCTCGGCGGCTTCGACCCGGCGCTGCCCGACGTCGACGCCGCGCTCGACTTCTGCGTGCGCGTCCGCCTGGCGGGCCACCGCGTCGCGGTCGTCCCCGATGCGCGGATGACGAGCGCCGGTCCGATCGAGGAGTTCGGACGGAAGCGCGTCTCCGAGGGCCGTCGTGTGCGCCTGCACCGGCAGGCGCAACTGCACCGCCGCATGACGTACGCATCGGCCGGGGTGCTCTGGATCCACTGGCTCACGCTCGTGCCGTTCGCGCTCGGCCGTGCGATCGGGCACCTCGTCGCGAAGCACCCGGCAGCGGTCTCCGGCGAACTGGCCGCGGCGTTCGCGGTGGCCTTCGGCGGCGGGGCCGGTCGGTCCCGCACGGCGCTCGCGCGCACGAAGAAGCTCGGGTGGGCGGCCGTCGAGCCCTTGCGGGTCAGCTGGCGCCGCGTCCACGAACGGCGCACGACCTCCCGCGACGTCGAGCTCGCGCGGGTGGAGGACGCACCGATCGCCCGGGCGTCGTTCCTCGGCGACGGCGGCATCTGGGTCGTCCTCGCCGCTGCCGTCCTCAGCGTCGTCACGCTCTTCCCGCTGCTCGGCTCCCCGGCACTGACCGGTGGCGGGCTGCTGCCGCTCTCGACGACGGTCGGGCAGCTCTGGCAGAACGTCGGCTACGGCTGGCACACCCTCGGCACCGGGTTCACCGGACCGAGCGACCCCTTCGCCGCGGTGCTCGCCGTGCTCGGGTCGATCGTCTTCTGGTCGCCGTCCACAGCGGTCGTCGTCGTGATGCTGCTCGCCTTCCCGGTGTCGGCGCTCGGTGCGTGGTTCGTCGTCCGCAAGGTGACGACCCGCACGTGGGTGCCCGTGATCGGTGCGGCGCTGTACACGATCGCGCCGTCGCTCGTCGGAGCCGTCACGACCGGTCACCTCGGCGCCGTGATCGCCCACGTGCTCCTGCCGTGGCTCTTCCTCACCGTGCTCGAGGCGCACCGCTCGTGGGCGTCGGCGTCCGGCGCGGCCCTGCTCTTCGCCGGCGTCGCCGCGTCAGCGCCGTCGCTCCTGCCCGTGCTGCTCATCGGGTGGCTCGTGGCGCTCGGCATCGGCTGGCGCCACGCGCACCGCCGGGTCTTCATCGCGGTCCCCGCCGCGGTGCTCTTCCTGCCGCTCGTGCTGACCCAGCTCGCCCGCGGCAACGTGCTCGGGATCTTCGCCGACCCCGGCGTGCCGTCAGCGACCAGGGCGCCCTCCGCGCTGCAGCTCGCGATCGGGCAGCCGCTGCCGGACTGGAACGGGTGGCTGCCGGTCAGCGCGCCGCTGTCCCTGGTCCTCGCTGCGCTGCCGATCGCGCTGGCGATCCTGGCGCTGCCGATCGCGGTGACCGCACTCGGCTCGATGCTCGGGCACCGCTGGTCCGTGGCGGGCGCCGCGCTCATCGCAGCGCTCCTCGGCTTCGCCACCGCGTTCGCCGCCACCCACGTCACCGTGACGGGCGTCGGCTCGACGACCACCATCGTGTGGCCGGGCAGCGGGCTGACCGTGTACTGGCTGGCGATCGTCATCGCCGCCTGCATCGGCATCGACACCGTCCCGCGGCAGGCTCCGGTCATCGGGCTCGTCGCGACGGTGTTCGCCGGAGTCGCCGTGGCACCGGCGTTCGCAGCGTTCTACCTCGGCAACGCGGTGATCCAGCCGACCACCGGCCGGGTGCTGAGCGCCTACGTGAACGCCGAGGCACAGGCGAACCCCGACGTCGGCACGCTCGTCGTCGACCCGCAGACCGACGGCTCGCTCGCGGTCTCGCTCGAGCGCGGACAGGGTTCCACGCTCGACGACCAGTCCACGCTCGACGCCACGGCGCTGTCGCTGTCGCCGTCCGGGTCGCGCCTGGCCACCCTCGCGGGGAACCTCGCCAGCCGGAGCGGCTACGACCCGCGTCCCGCGCTCAAGGAGCTCGGCGTCAGCTTCGTGCTGCTCGACGACGCCCCGGCGGACGACCAGGCGAAGGCCGTGCACGACCGCGCCGCCGGTGCGATCGGGCAGAACGCACTCTTCACCAGCATCGGTGAGACCACGAGCGGTCAGCTGTTCCACTACGAGGGCGACGTCGACCGCACCGGGACCGGGTCGGCCGCCGCGAAGACCACCCACGTGCTGTACCTCGTGGTCCTCGGGGTGGTGTTCGGCGCGGCAGCACTCCTCGCCGTCCCGACCGCCCCGCGTCGGCGCCGTGCCACCTCGAACGTCATCGAGGCCGAGGAACCCGCCACCACCTTCGACGAGGAGCGCGACGAATGAGCACCACCCCCGCGCGCCGCTGGATCGTCCGCGGCACGGCGACCGCCATCGCGGTGGTCGTCGCCGTCGGCACGATCGGAGCCGCCCACGCGTTCGGGACCACCGAGGCCCCCGGCAGACCAGCCGGACGCACGGTGACCCCGGTGCCGGCCGACGCCGAGCGCGTGTGCGCGGGCAGCGCCCTCCGGCTCTCCGACGACGCCGGCAACGACGCGACGAAGGCGACGACGGTCGGGACGGCCACGGTGGCGACGGCGACGACGGGGAAGTCCGTCGAGCGATCCGACCTGGCGTCGAGCACGAACGGCAGCAGCGACCCGACCCTGCTCACCGCACCGGCTGGGGACACCACCCCGCAGGTCGCCGGTTCGAGCTACCAGAGCGTGTCCAACGGCGACCTCGTCGGCGTGGCAGCCGCGTCGTGCGACGACCCGTCGCAGTCGACGTGGCTCGTCGGCGGCTCGACCGAGACCGGCCGCACCAGCCTCATCACCCTGTCGAACCCGACCGACGTGAACGCCACCGTCGACCTGTCGATCTACGACGGTTCGGGGACGGTCAGCGCCCCCGGCACGACCGGGATCGTCGTCGCGCCGAACTCGCAGAAGGTCGTGCCGCTGTCCGGGTTCGTCTCGGACCAGGGCTCGACGGTCGTGCACGTGACCTCCTCCGGCGGGCAGATCGTCGCGCACATGCAGGAGACCGTCGTCCGCACGCTGACCCCCGGCGGGTTCGACATCGTCTCCGGCGGTGCGGCCCCGTCGCGCAGCCAGGTCATCCCGGGTGTCGTGCTCCGCGGCGCCCAGGAAGCGCAGCGCGGTGACGACACCGCCGATGCGGCCCCGATCGTCCGGCTGTTCGTCCCCGGGGACACGGCCGCGCGCGTCACGCTCGGGATCACCACGGCGGACGGTGGCGGCACCACGGTGAACACCACCGCCGAGCCGGGCGTGGTCACCGACGTCTCGCTCGACGACTTCCCCGATGGCCGCTACTCGTTCACGGTGAGCTCGACGCAGCCCGTCGTGGCCGGTGCCAGGACGACGACGCCGACCGACCGGGGCCGGACCGACCTCGGCTGGTTCGCCTCGGCCGAGCCCCTCGGCGCGACGGCGATCACGTCGGTCGCCCCTGGTGACGGCGCTCGCCTGAACATCGTCAACCCGACCACGCAGGACGCGACCGTCGTCGTCCGCTCCGGCGACGACCGGAAGTCCGTCCGCGTGCCGTCCGGTTCCACGCAGACGGTCGGCGTGGACACCGCCAAGCAGCTCACGATCACCGGGGCGGAGGGCCTCGTCGCCGGGGTCACCTACCAGGGTGACGACGGCGTGGCCGGCTTCCCGATCCGCCCGTCGACGGATGTCTCGACCCCGGTCCGCGTCTACCCCTGACCCGCGCGGGTCGCGCCCCGCGGCGCGCGCCGCGCCCCGCGCCCCGCGCCCCGCGCCCGCGCCCCGCGCCCCGCGCCCCATCGAGGGAACAGAAATCGTCGAGTCGGCCCGCGCCACTCGACGATTTCTGTTCCCTCGATCGCCGCGGCGGGTGCGCGGGCGCGGCGGGGCGCGGCTCGCTGCGCGCCCGCGGGGTCACCAGTGGCGGTAGCGATCCGGCGCCAGGTCCCACGGGTCCTTGTCGATGAGTTCGGCCACCGCACGGAACACCGCGGTCTCCACGATGATCCGTCGGTCGACGTCGTCCTTCTCCGGGGAGCGGGTCACGCGTTCGACGGGGATCCGGAAGACGGTCACCCGGCGCTCGGCGTGGTCCACCCGCCAGCGCGGCATGCTGTCGGGCAGCGACGCGTCCGTGGGCATGTCCGCCACCTGGAACACGACGCCGTGCAGCTCGTCCGGCCACAGCCCGAGCAGGTAGTGCGCGGTGTCGCCGACGATGCGGTCGAACGCCTCTGCCCTGGTGATGATCGGAGCGAGGTCCGGTCCGGTCACGCTCGACCGGTACCCCCGACCGTGGCGGGAGCGCCCTCGGCCACGGTCGACCGGGGTGACGAGACGGGGCTTGCGGCGCATCCCCACATCGTACGCGGCGGGCCGTCCACCGCCTGGTTCGGTATGGTCGTCGACGGTATGGACGTACGGATCTGCAGCAAGGTCGCCTGTGGCGCGAGCGCATCGTCGACCCTGACGTACGACTACGGCGACTCGATGGTCGTCGTCGGCCCGCTGTCCACCCGCGTCGAGCCGCACGGCTACGACCTCTGCGCGCGGCACGCCGCGCGCCTGCGGGTCCCGCAGGGCTGGCACGTCATCCGCCGCGAGCCGCTCCGCGAGGAGCGCGCCGCGGACTGACCCGGCCACCACCGGACAGGAGGCTCGGTGCGGCCCGCCACGAGCCTTCAGGCCACCGTGGGAGACTGGAGCACATGCCCACCGAAACCCAGGCCGCAGCTCCGTTCCGCGTCGCCGACCTCGGCCTCGCCGAGGCCGGTCGTCACCAGATCCGCCTCGCCGAGAACGAGATGCCGGGGCTCATGGCGCTCCGCGAGGAGTTCGGCGCGTCGCAGCCGCTCGCCGGCGCGCGCATCGCCGGGTCGCTGCACATGACCGTGCAGACCGCCGTCCTCATCGAGACCCTGACCGCGCTCGGCGCCCAGGTCCGCTGGGCGAGCTGCAACATCTTCTCCACCCAGGACGAAGCGGCCGCCGCGATCGCGGTCGGCCCCACCGGCACGCCGGACGCACCAGCCGGCGTCCCGGTGTTCGCGTGGAAGGGCGAGACGCTCGAGGAGTACTGGTGGTGCACCAACCGGATCTTCGACTGGAGCGCCGAGGCCGCTGCGGCCGGTGCCGACTGGGCTGGTCCGAACCTGATCCTCGACGACGGCGGTGACGCGACGATGCTCGTGCACACCGGCGCCGACGCCGAGGCCGCCGGTGTCGTGCCCGCGGCGGGTGACGACGCCAGCGCCGAGTACCGCATCGTGCTCGACACGGTCGCCGCCTCCCTCGCCGAGTCCTCGGACCGCTGGACCCGCATCGCCGCGGACATCCAGGGCGTGACCGAGGAGACCACCACGGGCGTCCACCGGCTGTACGAGCTGGCACGCACCGGCGAGCTGAAGTTCCCGGCGATCAACGTCAACGACTCGGTCACCAAGTCGAAGTTCGACAACAAGTACGGCATCCGGCACTCGCTGCCCGACGGCCTGAACCGTGCGACCGACGTGCTCATCGGCGGCAAGGTCGTGTTCGTCGTGGGCTACGGCGACGTCGGAAAGGGAGCGGCGGAAGCGCTCCGCGGCCAGGGCGCCCGCGTCATCGTGTCCGAGGTCGACCCGATCTGCGCGCTGCAGGCATCGATGGACGGCTACCAGGTGGCTCGCCTGTCGGACGTCATCGACCAGGTGGACATCGTCGTGACGTGCACCGGCAACCTCGGTGTCGTGGGCGTCGACGACATGCTCGGCCTGAAGCACCTGGCGATCGTGGCGAACGTCGGACACTTCGACAACGAGATCGACATGGCCGGCCTCGAGGCGCTGCCCGGTGCCGAGAAGATCGAGATCAAGCCGCAGGTGCACGAGTGGCGGCTGCCGACCGGACGCTCGATCCTGGTGCTCAGCGAGGGCCGTCTGATGAACCTCGGGAATGCCACCGGGCACCCGTCGTTCGTGATGAGCAACTCGTTCACGAACCAGGTCCTCGCCCAGATCGAGCTCCACACCCGGCGCTCGGAGTACCCGACCGGCGTGTACGTCCTGCCGAAGCACCTCGACGAGAAGGTCGCGCGCCTGCACCTCGACGCGCTCGGGGTCCAGCTGACGACGCTCCGCCCGGAGCAGGCGTCGTACATCGGCGTCCCGGTCGAGGGCCCCTACAAGCCGGACCACTACCGCTACTGACGCGGTCGGCGGCGGGCGCGCGGCGGCGCCGCCGAACCGCGAAACGGACACAGCACCGCGTGCATTCGCGGTGCTGTGTCCGTTTCGCAGTTCTTCGGCGGGCGAGTGCCTGCCGCGTCAGCGCGGGAAGCCCGGCGGGCGCGCCCCAGCGGTCGCCGCTGCCGCGTCGAGCGTCGCCGCGCGGGCCCCGAACGCCCGCAGGTCCCGCGCACGACGGAGCGCGACGACCCCGGCGAGGAACTCCTCTGCCGGGACCGGCGGCACGGGGTGCGCGTACGCGGCGACCTCGGCCGCCAACGCCGTCGCCGTCGCGAGCCGCAGGGGGGGCTGCACCGAAGCCGCACCCCGGAAGAACGCGCCGAGCCGGTTCTCGAGGCGCTGGGGGAGCGCCCGGACGTCGGCGACCGCGGCCCATGCCTGCAGCGACGGGGGCAGGAGCACGACCGGGTCGGCGGAGCGCGCGAGGCGCTCGTGCTGCACGACCGTGCCCGCAAGGAGGTCACCGAGACGCCGTGGCCGCGAGCCGAAGAGTGCGACGAGCAGCGCCAGGGACCCGAGCGTCCCCCAGAGTTCGAGCAGCCCGACGAGTGCCCTGGCGAACGCGTGCCGGAACGTCACGGCACCCCCGTCGAGCCGCACCACGCGGGTCCCGAGGGCGTAGCGGCCGACGCTCTTCCCGCGCGTGACCGTCTCGACCGCGGCGGTCACGAGCACGAGCACGACGACCAGGACGGCGATCTGCGCGGCGGCCAGCCACGCGTCGTCGACACCAGACGGCCACACCCTGGCGATCCCGATCAGCAGCATCACGTACAGCGCGACGAGGCAGAGCCCGTCGAGGAGCGCTGCCGCCAGCCGCGCGACGATGCCGGCCGGCACGACGTCCAGCGCAACGGCCTCGCCCACGACCAGCTCGTCGGTGGTCTCGTCGAGCGCCCGCACGAAGCGGCGGTCGGCGAGGTCCCTGGGCGTGGCGCGCGTCGGCATGGGAACATTCTGTCGGACACACCGGAGCGGCACGAGGGGGACACCGCATGGACCTGGACGCGTACGCCGACGTCCACCGGCAGCAGTGGCAGGAGCTCGACCGGCTGGCGCGCCGTCGGCCGTCGAGCGGCGAGGACATCGACCGTCTGGTGACCGGCTACCAGTCCGCTGCGACCGACCTCGCCCGGATCCGTGGTGTCGCGCCGCGCTCCGCCACCGGAGACCGACTCTCCCTGACGCTCTTCCGCGCACGGCTCCGCTTCACCGGCGCGCCGACCGACCCGCTGACGATGCTCACGTCGTTCTTCGTCCTGCAGCTCCCGGCGGCGCTGTACCGGATCCGGTGGGTGACGATCTGGGTGGCCGTCGCGACGGCGGTGATCGCGCTCGTCTCGGGCGTGTGGATCACGACGACGCCCGGCGCGGTCGCGACGTTCGGCACCCAGGAGTCCCTCCGGCAGTACGCCACGCAGGACTTCGTGGACTACTACTCCGACCACGGCCTCGGCGCGTTCACGGCGCAGGTGTGGACGAACAACGCGTACATCGCCGCGAGCATGGTGGCGTTCGGCATCACCGGGCTCTTCGTGCCCTACTCGATCGGCCAGAACGCGTTGAACCTCGGTGTCTCGGGCGCGATCATGCACTCGCAGGGACGTCTCGGCGACTTCTTCCTCTACATCGCCCCGCACGGGCAGCTCGAGCTCTACTCGATCTTCCTCGCGGGCGGCGCCGGCCTGATGATCTTCTGGTCCTGGGTGGCACCGGGACAGCGCACCCGTGCGCAGGCCCTTGCCGAGGACGGACGCGCCCTGATCGCCGTCGCGATCGGACTCGTGCTGACCCTGCTGCTGTCCGGGATCGTCGAGGGGACGGTGACGCGCCAGGACTGGCCGTGGCCCCTGAAGATCGGCATCGGGACCGTGGCGCTGGCGGTCGTCCTGTACTACCAGTGGGTGATCGGTCGGCGCGCGGCTCTCGCGGGGGAGCGGGGCGACGTCGAGGAGTTCGACCGAGGCGCCTCCGCCATCGTCGCCGGCTGACCGGTCCGCATCGGGGCGCTCGCGCACACGGGCGAGTGCGCAGACATGGTGAGCCGAGCCGACGCCGGGCCGCGACCCGGACGGCGGAGGTGCTCAGAGCCTCCCGGCCGCCTTCGCACGCAGGTAGGCGTCCGCGACCAGCGGCGGCACCTGTTCCGGCGTGCCTCGCACGACCTCGACGCCAGCACGCCGCGCGACGTCCGCCACGCCCTCGGCATCGAGCAACGAGCG
The DNA here is from genome assembly GCF_049341845.1 of Curtobacterium guangdongense. Classification (NCBI taxonomy): domain Bacteria; kingdom Bacillati; phylum Actinomycetota; class Actinomycetes; order Micrococcales; family Microbacteriaceae; genus Curtobacterium; species Curtobacterium guangdongense. The sequence goes on along the minus strand of NZ_JBMPIT010000014.1, from coordinate 32,335 downwards.
TTCTGCCGCGGCACGCCGGTAGACGTCCCGACCGGCGGACGGGAGGCCCGGTGCTCGTCCGTCCCGCTCGTCGCCCCCTGGACCGCGAGCCATCAGGGCCACCGCCGGGTCGTCGACGGCCGTCACGACCACCGCGTGCCGTCGCGCCAGCGCCGGCAGCACCGTGAGCAGGTCCCCGGACGCACCGACCGAGTCGAGGCTGGTCGCGAGCACCACCAGCGACCGCTGCGTCGTGACCGAGTCGACCAGCGCCGGCACCGTTGCCCAGTCGGTCGCGGCGAGCCCCGGCTCCGCGAGCGCGAGCGTCTCCCCGAACCGCTGCACCACGTCGGTTCGCGTGGCGCCGTGCACGCGCCCCCGGACACCGTCGTCGACCACAGCGAGGTCCACCCGGTCGCCGGCCGCGGCAGCGAGGGCGCCGATGAGGAGCGCCGCCTCGATGAAGGTGTCCAGACGTGGTTCGTCGCCGACCCGTCCGGCCCCTGCCCGACCGGCGTCGACGACGACGATCACCCGCCGGTCCCGCTCGGGGCGCCAGGTCCGCACGACGAGGTCCTGCCGCCTGGCCGTCGCCCGCCAGTCGATCGATCGCACGTCGTCGCCGCGGACGTAGTCACGGAGCGAGTCGAACTCGGTGCCGTGCCCGCGGAGCTGCAGAGTGGTCTCGCCGTCGAGCTCCCGGAGCCGGGCGAGGCGCGACGGCAGGTGTCGGCGGGAGCGGAACGGCGGCGTCACGACGAGCTCTGCCGGTGCCACGAGGACACGCTGCCGTGCGGCGAGCCCGAGGGGCCCGAACGACCGCACCGCCACGCCGGAAGTCCGGCGACGGCCCCGACGGAACGGCGTGAACCGCATCCGCGCGGTCCGACGCTCACCGCCCGGCACCGTCATCGTGATGCGGCGGGGTGCCTGGCCGGCGGACGGCTCCCACATGTCGCGCACGACTGCTCGGAGCAACCTCGTGCCGTCGTTCGCGAGCACCAGGGTGCCGTCGGCGGTGGTGTCCCGGCGGGCGAGCCGCGGCATCCGCCGGTCGACGCGCACGGTGCGGAGGTCGGCGGCGAGCAGCAGGTCGAGCCCGGCCCCGAGCACGACGACGAGCACCCACGCCAGACCGCCCCACCCGCTGCCGAGCAGCACGGTGGGGACGATCGCGACGGCGAGGAGCGCGACGAACCGGCCGGAGATCGCCACTAGATCGGCACCCGAACCTGTTCAAGCACCTGCTGCAGGACCCCGTCGGCGCCGACGCCCTCGAGCTCGGCGTCGGCGGCGACCCGGAGCCGGTGCCGCCACACCGGTAGCAGCATCGCCTGCACGTGGTCGGGGGTGATCGCGTCGTAGCCGGTGATCCAGGCCCAGGCCTTCGCGGCGGCGAGGAGTGCCGTGGCGCCACGCGGGCTCACGCCGACCCGAACGGACGGTGCCTGCCGGGTCGCCCGGGCGAGGTCGACGATGTACGCCAGGACGTCGTCGCGGGCGCCGACACCGCGGACGGCACGCTGTGCGGCGGTGACCTCGGCAGCGCCCACCACGGGGACGATGCCGGCGGACCGGACGTCGCGCGGCACGAACCCGTCCGCGTGCCGGCGGAGCACCTGCCACTCGACGTCACGGGGCGGCACGTCGAGCGTGAGCTTCATGAGGAAGCGGTCGAGCTGGGCCTCCGGCAGCGTGTAGGTGCCCTCGAACTCGATCGGGTTCATCGTCGCGGCGACGAAGAAGGGGTCGGGGAGGGGCTTCGCCGTGCCGTCGACGCTGACCTGACGTTCCTCCATGGCCTCGAGGAGCGCCGACTGCGTCTTCGGCGGGGTGCGGTTGACCTCGTCGGCGAGGAGCACGTTCGTGAACACCGGGCCCTCACGGAACGGGAAGGTGCCCGTCGAGGCGTCGTAGACGAGCGAGCCGGTGACGTCACCGGGCATCAGGTCCGGGCTGAACTGGATCCGCTTCGTGTCGAGCGCCATCGCCGCGGCGAGGCTCCGCACGAGCAGGGTCTTCGCGACGCCGGGGACGCCCTCGAGCAGGACGTGCCCCTGGGCGAGCAGGCCGACGATCATGCCGGAGACCGCGCCCTCTTGTCCGACGACGGCCTTGCCGACCTCGGCGCGGACCCGGCCGAAGGCGTCGCGGAGCGGATCCGCCGTCACGGTGGGTGCGCTGGTCGCGCTGGTGGGGTGGTCGGTCACGGTCGTCCTCCTGGTCGGGGATCGGTGGCAGGTGCGGTTGCTGACGGGGCCGGGCCGGCCGGACGGGAGGCCCGTGGTGCGTCCCCGGAGACGGCTCGGCTCACGGCGCGCTCGAGCTGGTCGAGCGCATCGGCTCCGTCGACCAGCGCGCGGTCGTCGGTGGTCGGTCCGCCGACGAGCACCGCGCCGACGTGCTGCGCGGGCAGGCCCGTCGCGGTCGCCGCGCGGTGGACGACGTCGTCGACGTGCGCCGAGCGGGGGAGCCCGAGCCTCCGGCCGATGCGGCGGATCGCGGCGAGCCGGAGCGTGTCCAGGGTGTACGTGCGGTCGCGGGTCCTGCCGTACAGGCGTGCACGGCCCTCGGTGGTCTCGGAGGCGCGGACGACGACGGGGAGCTGCTCGACGACGAGCGGGCCGAGCCGACGCCCCCGCCAGATCGCGGCCGCCACCGCGACGAGCGCCAGGATCGCGATCGCACTCGGCAGCCACGGCGGTGCGAGTTCGCCGAGGGTCGGCGCTGCGTCGGCGCTCCCGGCGGTCGGCACGTACCAGGCGAGGTGGTCCTCCCCGCCGAGCAGCCCGAGCGCGAGCGCCGCGTTGCCGGCCGTGGTGATCGTGTCGTTGCGGAACGCGGCGGTCGTGCCGACGAGGGTGACGGTGCCCGAGGCGGTCTGCGACTCGACGAGGCCCCACGTGCGGTCGGCTCCGGTCCCGGTCGGCGCGCAGCGGACCCCGGCGGACGCGGGCACCGTGTAGCCGGTGCCCGTCGTGCTCACCCGGCCGGCGGTCCGGGCGGCGGCGATGTCGCACGACGTGGTCGACACCGTGTCGGTCGTGTCGATCGACGCGGCGGGTTCGGCGTCGAGCCCGAACGCCTCGAGCACGGCCGGGTCGCTCGTCACGAGGACCACGTCGGGGACGGTCCGGGCGATGCGTCGTGCGACGGCCGGTGCGAGGACCCCGGCGGAGTCGTCGACGAACACCGTTCCGCTGCCGAGCCGGTCGGCGTCGTGCACCACGTCCACGTCCGTGCCCTGCTGCTCGAGCACCCGCACGAGCGCCTTCGAGCCGCTCGCGGTCGCCGAGGACGGGTCGAGCGGGGCGTTCGACGGGCCGTTGTCGGTACCGATGATCGCGGTCAGTGCCGCGAGCAGCACCCCGACGAGGGCCACGAGGGTCCAGATCGCGAAGCGGACGCGCCGCCCCTCAGCGCGGACAGGGACGGCGTCGATGGTGGCGGCCGTCATGCCGGGACCGCCGGTGTGGCAGACCTGGCGGGACGAGCGGTCCTGATCTCGTGTTCGGTGTCCAGCACCTGCCGCGCGGCCCGCTCGTCGGCGTCGACGCCGAGGTACCTGGTCGCGTCGAACGTCGTCGCCGAGGTGTGCAGGGCCGACTCCGACGCCGGGAACACCGTCGCGGCCCGCACCGCGATCGCCCGAGCGGTCGCACCGGGGACGTCGGGGACGAGGTCGCGTTCGCCGAGTCCACGAGCCAGGGCGCGGTAGCCCTCGAGGACCGCGGTCGACCAGTCACCCGACCGCAGAGCGGCGCGAGCGGCCTCGGCGATCGTGGCCGCCGAGCGCAGGTCGTCGTCGTCGAGCACCCCGCCGATGCGTTCGGCGCGCAGCCGGGCCCGTCGCCGGGGGAGACCACGGGCGACCACCACGAGGACGACCACCGCGACGATGACGACGATCGCGACGACGAGCAGGGTCCTGCCGAACGCGGGCGAGCCGATGCCGTCGGGACGGAGTGTGCCGAGCCACTCGAAGAACCCCCGCGAGAACCGGTCCCACCACGTGACGTGCGCGCCGTCGTACTCGGAACGCTGGAGCTCGCGCTCGAGGAGCCGGCGGGCCTCGTCGGGGTCGACCGCCGCCATCACTGCCCACCGGGTCGCGGCGGACCCCACTGCTGCGGCGCCTGCGGCCAGCCGTACTGCTGCGGCTGCCGCGGGTCCTGCTGCCCCGGCCAACCCTGCTGCCACGGACCGGCTCCTGGCCACGGCGGCCGGGACACGGGCGCTGCCGGAGCGAACGGGTCGACGGGCTGCCCGGTCTCGAGGTGCGACGCGATCCGTTGGTCGAGTGCCTCGGTCCGGATCCGTCGGTCGATCGCCAGGAAGGTCGTCACCGAGGCGCTCAGCACGTCGGTGATGCACTGCACCGCGATCACCAGGAGGCTGCCGAGCACGAGCGCGACGACGGCACCCGGCGAGACACCGGAGCCCGCGTCGGTCTGCCCGAGGGGGTCGAACACGCCGGAGAACAGCGCGGCGCCGAGCGTCAGCGGCGTGCTCGCGATGCCGGCCGCGAACCAGAACACCACCGTCACGAGCAGCCGGATCCCGAACGTCCGCCAGAACGCCCCGCGGGTGAGCCGCCACGACTGCGCCGCCGCCGCGAACACGCCGCGGCCCTCCAGCGCGATCGTCGCGACGGTGAAGGCGAACCGCGTGTCGAGGAACGCGACGAGCACGATGAACCCGAGGACCATCCCGATGATCCCGAGCACGAAGCCGCCGACGCCGCTGTTGCTCGCGCTCAGGGCGCCGACGAACCCGACGACCACCACGCCGAAGAGCACCCCGACGACGAGCCCGGCGGCGAGCTGCAGGAGCATCCACCAGACGACCGAGAGCCGGCGCCCCGCGAGCAGGGACCAGAGCCCGCGGAAGGTCCCTCGACGCCCGAGCACGCGCTGCCCGGTGTCGACGGCGACCGGTGCGACGAGGAACCCGCGGGCGAGCCATGCGAGGAACGGCACCGCGACGGAGAGCACGAGGTACAGCAGCACGGACCCGGCGAGGATCGTGTCGGCGTCACCGGAGCCGGAGCCGTCCACCGCGGAGAACATCCTGGACTGCAACGACTGTCGGCCGAGCGTCGACACGAGCGTGGACACCAGCCCGAGCACGCCGGAGAGCAGCAGGCTCCAGAGCAGGAGCACGCGGGCGTTCCGCCGGAACACCGTGAACGCTCCGGCCAGGACGTCGCCGAGGCCGAGCGGCCGCAGCGGGATCACCGGACGCGACGCGGCCGGACGTGGCGGTGGGGGCAGTGGAGCCGACCCACCCGGGAACGGGGGTGGCGTCGGGACGTGCTCCGAGCCTCCCGGCTGTGCACCCGTCCCCGGAACGCGCCATTCGTCGCCGGCCATCGAACCGCCCCCTCACGTCGGCCGCGCGAGGCAACACGCGGTCGCTCCCATCCTGTCGGAAAACGCAGCCTGATGGGGCCTCGGCTATCGTGAACGGGAGGTGCCTGCCCGGGCACCCCCGCACCGCACCCGGAGTCCACATCACATGACACCGCGCATCCTCGTCGTCGACGACGACCAGGCCCTCGCCGAGATGATCGGCATCGTCCTCCGCTCGGAGGGCTACGAGCCCGAGTTCAGCGCCGACGGCAACGACGCCGTGGACGCCTTCCACTCGACGAAGCCCGACCTGGTCCTCCTCGACGTCATGCTCCCCGGTATCGACGGCATCGAGGTCTGCCGTCGCATCCGCGCCGAGAGCGGCACGCCGATCATCATGCTCACCGCGAAGGGCGACACCTCCGACGTCGTCGCCGGACTCGAGAACGGCGCGGACGACTACGTCGTGAAGCCGTTCAACCCGAAGGAGCTCGTCGCCCGCATCCGCACCCGGCTGCGCCCCACGGCGTCCGACGCCGCCGTGCTGCACGTGGGGGACCTCACCGTCGACGTGCCAGGGCACGAGGTCCGTCGCGGCGACGCCGTCATCGCGCTCACGCCGCTCGAGTTCGACCTGCTGCGCGCCCTCGCCGAGAAGCCGAACCAGGTCTTCACCCGCGAGATGCTGCTCGAGCAGGTCTGGGGCTACCACTACAAGGCGGACACCCGACTGGTGAACGTGCACGTCCAGCGCCTCCGCGCGAAGATCGAGCACGACCCGGACAACCCGCGCATCGTGTCCACCGTCCGTGGCGTCGGCTACCGCGCCGGGGGAGCCTGACCACCGTGCCGCCGTCCTCGGCCGGCCTGACGTCCCTCGGGCGCGCGCGCCGACGGATGCGGTCGTGGGCGAGGCGACTCTGGCGCGGCGTCGCGTTCCTGTGGCGCCGCTCCCTGATGGTCCGGTCCGTCGCGATCACCGTGGCGACCACCGGCCTCGCGGTCGCGATCATCGGCACCGCCGTGATGCTGAGCATCTCGACCAACGTCTACTCGCAGCGCCGCGACCAGATCGAGGCGGAGTCGGCCAGGGCGACGAACGTCGCGCAGGGCATCTTCGACGCGGCCACCGCGGCCGAGGACAACAACCAGTCCGAGCTGGAGACCCTGCAGAACGAGGCGCAACAGGCGATCCTGTCGAACACGACGAGCCCAGGCGGCACCAGGATCGCGATCGAGCGCTCGCCGAACCAGTCCACGTCGCAGACGCTGCAGAACCTCGCCAGCCCCGACTTCCCGGACGCCGTCATCACCGACGCGCTGCGGAAAGAGGTCGGGAAGAACACCGGCAACCTCAGCCTGCAGCCGGTCCGACTCGACGACGCCGGCCGGAGCGAACCCGGGCTCGCGGTCGGGTCGACGCTGCAGATCCCGAGCGCCGGGCAGTACGAGCTCTACCTGGTCTACGACCTCTCCGACGCGCAGCAGACCCTCGACTTCGTGTCGCAGACGCTGTCCATCGGCGGTGTCGCGCTCATCGTGCTCATCGCCCTCGTGACGTCGCTCGTCGTCCGGCTCGTCGTCGTCCCGATCCGCGGCGCGGCCGAGACCAGCCGGAAGATCGCCGCCGGCCGGCTCGACGAGCGCATCCCGGTGAAGGGCGAGGACGACGTCGCGGTCCTGGCGCGGAGCTTCAACGGCATGGCCGATGCCGTCAGCCGCCAGATCACCCAGCTCGCGGAACTCTCCCGCGTCCAGCAGCGCTTCGTGTCCGACGTCTCCCACGAGCTCCGCACCCCGCTCACCACGATCCGGCTCGCCGGCGACGTGCTGTACGACGCCCGCCACGCGTTCGAGCCGGCGGTCGGACGGTCGGCCGAGCTCCTCCACGACCAGATCGAGCGGTTCGAGCTCCTGCTCGCCGACCTCCTCGAGATATCCCGGTACGACGCGCAGGCCGTCGAGCTCGAGACGGAGCCCGTCGTGCCGGCGTCGCTCACGACCGACATCGTCGACGAGTTCCGTCCGCTCGCCGAGCGCGTCGGGGTGGACCTCCGGCTCGCCACCCCCGGTGGGCACACGACGATGCAGCTCGACGCCCGCCGCATCCGCCGCATCCTCCGCAACCTCGTCGGCAACGCGATCGAGCACGGCGACGGCAAGCCGGTGCACGTGGTCGTCGACAGCGACGCGAAGACCGTCGCGATCGCCGTCCGCGACCACGGTGTCGGCATGCCCGCAGAGGACACCGCCCGCGTGTTCGACCGCTTCTGGCGCGCGGACCCGAGCCGCAAGCGGACCATCGGCGGCACCGGGCTCGGACTCGCGATCAGCCTCGGCGACGCGAACCTGCACGGTGGCCGCATCGACGTGTGGAGTCGGCCGGGCGAGGGGTCCGCGTTCGTGCTCACGGTCCCGCGCAAGGGGCAGCAGGTCACGGCGACGTCCGCGATCCCGCTGCCGGAGCTCGACGAGTCCTACGACGGTCCCCGAGAAGGAGGCTCCCGATGACGCCGCGCCGCACGAGCACCGGGACGGGCCCGCACGCGGGCGGCCCTACCCGCGCCCGCGCCCGCGTCCGCCGCACCGTCGGCGTCGCGCTCGCCGCGGTCGCGCTCGTCGCCCTCACCGCGTGCGCCGCGATCCCCACCGGCGGCCCGGTCCGCGACGGCCAGAGCCTCAAGGGCGACTCCGTCTCCGGGGTGGACTTCCGGCCGAGCGGACCGCAGGACGGGCAGGACCAGGACACCGTCCTCGAGAAGTTCATCGACGCCGCGACCGGCGCCCAGGACAACTACGCGATCGCCCGGGAGTTCCTCAGCAGCTCGTTCGCGCAGAAGTGGAACCCGCGGCAGAGCGTCACGGTCCGGCAGGGCGACGGCGACGTCGAACGGGTCGGCACCCGCGAGCTCACCTACACGCTCACCGCCAGCGCGACCGTCGACGGCGACGGCGAGTACACCCCGGCGGTCCGCCCCACCTCGTCGACGCTCACCTTCCAGTTCGTGAAGGAAGGGGGCGAGTGGCGGATCAGCTACGCGCCCGATGGCATCATCCTGTCGCCGGTGAGCTTCGAGCAGGTGTTCCAGGCCCACGCGCTGTACTTCTACGACCCGACGTACCGGTACCTGATCCCCGACGAGCGCTGGTTCCTCGCCCGGTCGTCGACGAGCACGAGGATCGTGAGCGCGCTGCTCGCCGGACCGGCCGGGTGGATGAAGGGCGCCGTCGTGACGTCGTTCCCCGAGGGCACGCAGCTCTCGCTGAACGCGGTCACCGTCGACAGCGGCAACGCCCAGGTCGACCTGTCGCGCGACGCGCTGCGGGCGACGACGGTGGACAAGGTCCGCATGCGCGAGCAACTCGCCAGGTCACTGTCGTCCGTGGCGACCATCTCGTCCGTCGACCTGACGGCCGAGGGCGCGAGCTTCTCGGTGCCGGACTCCAGCGGCACCTCGGCGGTGCTCAACCCCGACGTCGACCCCCGGCCGCTCGTCGACGACGGCGACACGGTCGGGTACGCGGCGCCGGGCACCGGGGACGTCACGGCGCTCGGGGGCGGCATGGGGAGCACGATCGCGAAGCTCCGGCCGACCTCGATCTCGCTCAGCGCCGCCGGTTCGGAGGCCGCCGTGGGCAACGCTGACGGCGTCTTCGTGGTGCGCAGCGGGAAGCCGGAGCTCCGGATCGACACCAGGAGCTCCGCGATCGCGCCGTCCATCGACGACGCCGGCTTCGTCTGGGTCGGTGACCGGTCCGACACCAGGAGCATCACCGCGTACGGTCTCGGCGGCGACCCGCACCAGGTGTCGTCGACGCTGCCGGACGGGAAGCTCGTGTCGTTCCAGGTGTCCCGCGACTCGGCCAGGGCCCTCGCGCTCATCGACACCGACGACGGGCCGGGACTGTACGTGATGGCGATCATCCGTGACTCGGACCGGACCCCGACGGCGCTCGGTGCGCCGGTGCGGCTGCAGGCCGCGTCCGGGACCGCGCTCGGGGCCACCTGGGTCAGCGACCTGGACGTCGCGTCGCTCGGGCAGACCTCGACCGGGCAGACCGTGGTCCGCTCGACGATCGGCGGGCAGTCCACGACACTCCAGCGCCCGGAGGGCACGGCCACCGCGATCACCGGGGGCAGTGGGGGATCGTTGCTGCTGCGGACGATGGACGGGCAGGTACTGCAGTCCACCGGCGGCGGGTGGGACCGCACCGGGGTCACCGCGGACGTGCTGGGGACGCAGCGCTAGCGTCCTTCCTCCACAGGCGGTCGGACTGGAGGCTCGTCCACCGTCCGGCGGATCGGCGCCCGTCCGGCGCCGGGTGCGGTGAGGATCGTGGCATGGCTGCTCCTGCTCCGCGTCACCGTCCGGTCCCGGGGGCGTGGCGCGATGCGGTCCTCGCCGTCGTCGGGCTGTTCCTGCCCGTGTCGTGCCTCGGGTGCGGCGCCCCGGATCGTGCCGTGTGCCCGGCCTGTCGCGCCGACCTCGCACGTCGACCCCGGCGGGTCCGGCTGGTCGCCGGCGTCCGGCTCGACGCGGCGTTCGAGTACGAGGGACTCGTCCGCACGCTCCTCCTCGAACTGAAGCTCCGCGGCCGGGTCGACGTCGCAGCCTTGCTCGGACGTCCGACCGCGGACCTCGTCCGGCTCGCACTGGCCGCGTCGCCGCCGGGCACCGTCGTGGTCCGGGTGCCGCCGTCGCCACGGGGGAGACGTCGGCGCGGGTTCGACACCGTCGTGCTCCTGCTCGCGCGCGGTGGTGTCCGCGGGACACGGCCGCTCCGACGTGGGCGTGGCGGTGCTGACGGGCAGAAGGAACGCACCGCCGTCGAGCGCGTCGCCGCCACCGTCGGCACCCTGTCCGCGGTGCGGTTCGCCGGCCGCGACGTCGTGGTGGTCGACGACGTCGTGACCACCGGCGTCACCATGGCCGAGGCGGTCCGCGCCGTGCGGGCCGCCGGCGGACGGGTCACGCGATGCGTCGCGACCGCGAGCGTGGACAGCTGATGCGCGACGCCGGGATCGGTGAACACCCGATGTCCACTGGGTATCCGGTGGGTGTCCGGCACGACTCGCCAGCAACGGATGACGCGGGGGTCCCGGCGGGTCTAGCCTCCGGGACAAGGCGTTCGGGTTCGCCGGATGGAGGCGACGCGCCGAAGTACGGATGGGAGCCGCGCATGGACGTGACGATCACGGGCCGGAACGTCGGGATCACCGACCGATTCCGCACCTACGTCGAACAGAAGTCCGACAAGATCGACGTGCTCGCCGACCGCGCCCTCGCCTTCGAGGTGCGCATCAGCCGCCACCACGAGAAGAGCGGTGGCAGCCAGGGCGAGGACCGTGTCGAGCTGACGTTGATCGGCCCCGGTCCGCTCGTCCGGGCGGAGTCGGCGGCATCGGACAAGTACGCGGCGTTCGATCTGGCATTCGCGCGGATCATGGAGCGGTTGCGCCGAGCGCGCGACCGCAGGAAGGTGCACCGTGGGCGTCACCGCCCGACCTCCGTCGCCGAGGCCTCCGGGACTGCCTTCGACGGGATGGGCGTCACGCCGGCGGACGGCAAGCTCATCGACGACGTCGCGACGGGGGCGATCACGGTGGTCGACGAGGACCACCACGAGGAAGAAGACGACGTCTACTGCCCCGTGGTCATCCGCGAGAAGGTCTTCCAGGCCGCGCCGATGAGCGTCGACGACGCGCTCTACTACATGGAGCTCGTCGGGCACGACTTCTACCTCTTCGTGGACGCGGAGAGCGGTCGCCCGAGCGTGGTCTACCGCCGCAAGGGATGGGACTACGGCGTGATCGGCATCGACGGCGATGGTGCAGACGCCTCCGCTGAACGGACGCCGGCAGCGGCGATCGCCTGATCCCCACCGCCAGGTCGACGTGTGCGCGGTCCGTTCGCGGGCCGCGCACACGCGTGCCGCTCCCAGCGGGGGGATCGAGCGGGTTGCTAGCATGACTGGCTGAATCGGACGCGCCGACCGGGTGCGTCCACTCGTAAGGAGTTCACGTGGCAAACGTGCTGGAGAAGGTCCTCCGCGTCGGTGAAGGGCGCACCCTCCGCCGGCTGAAGGCGTACGCCTCGGCCATCAACGACCTCGAGGACGACTTCGCGAGCCTCACCGACGAGGAACTCCAGGACGAGACGAAGGAGCTCCGCGAGCGGTACGCCAACGGTGAGACCCTCGACGACCTCCTGCCGGAGGCCTTCGCCGCCGTGCGCGAAGCCTCGAAGCGGACCCTCGGCATGCGGCACTTCGACGTCCAGCTCATGGGCGGTGCGGCGCTCCACCTCGGCAACATCGCCGAGATGAAGACCGGTGAGGGCAAGACCCTCGTCGCCACGACGGCCGCGTACCTCAACGCGATCCCGTCCCGCGGCGTGCACGTCATCACGGTCAACGACTTCCTCGCGTCGTACCAGTCCGAGCTCATGGGCCGCGTGTTCCGCGCCCTCGGGATGTCCACGGGCTGCATCGTCGCGAACCAGTCCCCGGCAGAGCGTCGCGAGCAGTACGCCGCCGACATCACCTACGGCACGAACAACGAGTTCGGCTTCGACTACCTCCGCGACAACATGGCGTGGCAGGCGTCGGACATGGTCCAGCGCGGCCACTTCTTCGCGATCGTCGACGAGGTCGACTCGATCCTCATCGACGAAGCCCGCACGCCGCTCATCATCTCCGGTCCGTCCTCCGGCGAAGCGAACCGCTGGTTCACCGAGTTCGCGTCCATCGCCACGCGCCTCGTCCCCGGCGAGGACTACGAGGTCGACGAGAAGAAGCGCACGGTCGGTGTCCTCGAGCCCGGCATCGAGAAGGTCGAGGACTACCTCGGCATCGACAACCTCTACGAGTCGGCGAACACCCCGCTGATCTCGTTCCTCAACAACGCCATCAAGGCGGACGCGCTGTTCAAGCGCGACAAGGACTACGTCGTGATGAACGGCGAGGTCCTCATCGTCGACGAGCACACCGGCCGCATCCTGATGGGCCGTCGCTACAACGAGGGCATCCACCAGGCCATCGAGGCGAAGGAGGGCGTCGAGGTCAAGGCCGAGAACCAGACCCTCGCCACGGTGACGCTGCAGAACTACTTCCGTCTGTACCAGAAGCTCTCGGGCATGACCGGTACCGCGGAGACCGAAGCGGCCGAGTTCATGTCGACGTACAAGCTCGGCGTGGTCCCGATCCCGACGAACCGCCCGATGCAGCGCATCGACCAGACCGACCTCGTCTACAAGAACGAGAAGGCGAAGTTCGAGCAGGTCGCGGAGGACATCGCGGAGCGCCACGAGAAGGGCCAGCCCGTCCTCGTCGGCACCACCAGCGTCGAGAAGTCGGAGTACCTCTCGAAGCTCCTCGCGAAGAAGGGCGTCAAGCACGAGGTCCTCAACGCGAAGAACCACGCGCGTGAAGCCGCGATCGTCGCCCAGGCCGGTCGCCTCGGCGCCGTGACCGTCGCGACGAACATGGCCGGCCGAGGGACCGACATCATGCTCGGCGGCAACGCGGAGTTCCTCGCCGTGCAGGAGATGCACGCCAAGGGCCTCTCGCCGACGGAGACCCCGGACGAGTACGAGGCCGCCTGGGACGAGGTCTTCGACCGCGTCAAGGCCGAGATCAAGGAAGAGGCCGACAAGGTCCGCGAATCCGGCGGCCTGTACGTCCTCGGCACCGAGCGCCACGAGTCCCGCCGCATCGACAACCAGCTCCGTGGTCGTTCCGGCCGTCAGGGGGACCCCGGTGAGAGCCGGTTCTACCTGTCGCTGACCGACGACCTGATGCGCCTGTTCAACTCCGGCGCTGCCGAGAGCCTGATGGGCCGCTCGAACGTCCCCGACGACCTCGCGATCGAGAACAAGCTCGTCGGGCGTGCGATCCGCTCGGCGCAGTCGCAGGTCGAGGGCCGCAACGCCGAGATCCGCAAGAACGTCCTGAAGTACGACGACGTCCTGAACCGCCAGCGCGAGGCGATCTACGGCGACCGCCGGCAGATCCTCGAGGGCGACGACCTCCACGAGCGCACGCAGACGTTCCTCAAGGACGTCATCGACGACGTGATCGACACCCACACCGGGGAAGGCAGCCCGGACGACTGGGACCTCGACGCGATGTGGACCGAGCTCGGCACGCTGTACCCGATCTCGATCACCATCGACGAGGTCATCACCGAGGCCGGCTCGAAGGGCAAGGCGACGAGGGAGTTCCTCGGTCGCGAGATCCTCTCCGACGCCAAGCTCGCCTACGCCAACCGCGAGGAGACCCTCGGCGACGAGGCGATGCGCGAACTCGAGCGTCGCGTGGTGCTCTCGGTCGTCGACCGCCGCTGGCGTGACCACCTCTACGAGATGGACTACCTCAAGGACGGCATCGGCCTCCGTGCGATGGCCCAGCGCGACCCGCTGGTCGAGTACCAGCGCGAGGGCTACGCGCTCTTCCAGAGCATGATGGGGCAGATCCGCGAAGAGTCCGTCGGCTTCCTGTTCAACCTCGAGGTGCAGGTCCAGTCCGACGGCGAGAACGCGGTCATCGAGGCGAAGGGCCTCAGCGAGGACGAGGTCTCCGGCCTCGAGTACTCCGCACCGTCGATCGACGGCGAGGTCGAGGTCCGCGACGAGCGTGGTCGCCTCGAGCAGGCCGCCACGGCCCTCGCGCAGCGTGCCCAGGCGGAGGAAGAAGCCGCAGCCGGCCCGGAGAAGGGTTCCGCGTTCGGGTCGGCGGCTACGGCCTCCGGCCAGGCGTCGACCAACCGGGCCGAGCGTCGTCAGGCCGCCAAGAAGGGCTGACGCGCCACACGGACGGACGGGAGGCCCGGTGCCAGCTGGCACCGGGCCTCCCGTCCGTCCGTGCGCTCAGAGCATGCCGACGGCGGTCGCCCGCCACCTTCCGGCCCGCTCCTCGAGCCGGATCGCGACGGCGCGCGCGTGGCTCCGTGTGTGGACCACGACGCTCGCCTCGGCCACCCCGTCCCGCGGTCGGCTCACGACGACGCTGCCGGCGCGGATCGTCGCGCGTGCGTGGGCCCGGCGGGTCGCCGAGCGTGCGCGGGCGGCGTAGGCGGCCCGCTGCTGCAGGTGCCGGTGCACGTCGTCGGTGATCCACCGCGCGATGCTGTCGACCTCCCGCGCTCCGGTCAGGATCTCCGCGACGCACAATGCCAGCGCCCGAGCCGTTTCGGCCGGGTCGGCGAGGGCGGTGTCGTCGGCCTCGGGATCCGGCGGGGCGACCGGGACGACCGCCTGTGCCTCGACCTTGTGCGCATCGTCGTCGATCCGCTGTGCTTCGCGCGCCACCCCGGCCCCTTTCGTTGGTGGGGCGAGCGTATGGTGCATGTGAGATGAGGAATTCATCAGCGTCCGACCTGTGGACGGTGACGAACTGTCCACAGGCCGCCGCACCTAGACTGGGCCGGTGTCGACCCTCAGTGATCTCGTCCTCGCACAAGGCCGATCCTCCGAAGCGGACGTGGAGTGGCTCCACCTGCTCGTCGGGGACTGGCAGCTGCTCTCCGACCTGTCCTTCGCGGACATGGTGCTGTGGGTCCCGACCGCCGAGGACGGCTCCTTCGTGGCCGTCGCGCACGCCCGTCCGTCGTCCGCCGCCACGCTCTTCTACCGCGACATCGTCGGCCAGGAGATCCGTGAGGAGTGGCGTGAGCAGGTCACCGAGAGCTTCGCGAGCGCGAGGGTCGTCGACTCCGCCGAGCCCGACTGGTACGAGGACACCCCGACCCGCGTCCGTGCGATCCCGGTCCTGCGGCGCCTGAGCCCGAAGAGCAAGCAGACGACCGAGCGTCCCATCGCGGTCGTCACGCGTCACTCGAACCAGGACGAGATGCGCACGCCGAGCCGGCAGGAGCTCAACTTCACCGCGAGCGCGAACGACCTGTTCGGCATGATCGCCACCGGCGACTTCCCGGACCTCGGCGCCCCGGCCGGACCCCGTCGTGGTGCTCCTCGTGCCAGCGACGGGCTGCTCCGCCTCGACACGAACGGCATCGTGACGTTCGCGAGCCCCAACGGCCTCAGCGCGTTCAACCGCATGGGCTTCGAGGGGGAGCTCGAGCGGAAGTCCCTCGCCGAGGTCACGACCGAGCTCCTCGGGCAGCAGCTCGACGTCGACGAGTCCCTGCCGCTCGTGGTCACCGGCCGTGCCCCGTGGCGCGCGGACATCGAGTCGAAGGGCGTCACGGTGTCCCTGCGCTCGATCCCGCTCCGCGACCACGGTGAGCGGATCGGCGCGGTGGTCCTCTGCCGCGACGTCACCGAGATGCGGCACCAGGAACGGGAGCTCATCACCAAGGACGCCACCATCCGGGAGATCCACCACCGGGTGAAGAACAACCTGCAGACCGTGGCGTCGCTGCTGCGCATCCAGGCGCGCCGGACCCACTCGGACGAGGCCAGGACCTCACTGCAGAACGCGATGCGGCGGGTCGCGGCGATCGCCGTCGTGCACGACACCCTGTCGACCGGCCTGAGCCAGAACGTCGACTTCGACGAGGTCTTCGACTCCGTGCTGAAGCTCGTGACCGAGGTCGCGGCGTCGCACAACACAACGGTCCACCCGAAGAAGACGGGCGAGTTCGGGGTCCTGCCGTCCGAGGCGGCCACCCCGCTGGCGCTCGGCCTCACCGAGCTCGTGACGAACGCCGTGGAGCACGGGCTGGACGGCCGCGACGGCGAGGTCGAGATCGTGGCGAACCGCAGCGACGACCACCTGTCGATCCAGGTGCGCGACAACGGCGTCGGCCTCCCGGAGGGCAAGGTCGGCTCGGGGCTCGGCACGCAGATCGTCCGCACGCTCATCCAGGGCGAGCTCGGCGGCACGATCGACTGGCACACGCTGACCGGCAGCGGCACCGAGGTCACCATCTCGATCCCCTTCCGCTGGGAGACCGCGGCCGCGTAGCGCGGCGGCGCTCCCGCCACCTGCACAACCGAAAGCAGTCCGCACCACGTCACCACGTGGTGCGGACTGCTTCCGGTTGTGCAGTCGCGCCCGGCTGCGAGCGTCGCACCCCGTCGCGCGGGGGCGCGCTGTCCCCAACGGGGCGCGACGCGGCCGCCGGGAGGCCCGGGCCGTGTCCGTCGGACGGGCACCGGTCCTCCAGGTGGCCGGGGCGGCCCGGGCGGTCAGGCGACCGGAACGGGCACGGCGCCCACGACGCACCAGCGGGCACGACGACGCCCGCCGCACCCCGAGGGGTGCGGCGGGCGTCGGGTCAGCGCGTCAGGAAGCGCGACGGGCGCGGGCGGCGCGGCGCTTGAGCGCGCGACGCTCGTCCTCGCTGAGGCCGCCCCAGACGCCCGAGTCCTGGTTGTTCTCGAGTGCGTACTGCAGGCACATCTCGGTCACGGTGCAACGGGCGCACACCGACTTGGCCTTCTCGATCTGGTCCACGGCCGGCCCGGTGTTCCCGACGGGGAAGAAGAGCTCGGGGTCCGCAGTGAGGCAGGCAGCCTTGTCACGCCAATCCATGTGGTGGTGCTCCTTGAAAATCGATGCTCGAACGGCAGGCCGGGGCCGTGGTTCGGGGCTGGAGAACTCTGCACATGGTCATGTGACGTGCGGGGGGAACCTGTGGGGAGGCGATTCCGCGCGGGGAGAGTCTGACGCCCGCAGAACGCTCCGAAGAAGAGCGTCGAACCACGGGAGACGCACACCACATCGTGCCGTCCAAACGACCTCGAACATCGTTCCATACTGGTATGGCCAAATCAAGGGTTGCATTGCTGGAGGAACACTGTGTCTGACACCACCCCGACCACCCCGGACGTCCACGAGCCGAGGTCCAGGGCGATGATCGTGCTCCTCGTCGTGCTCGCGCTCGAGTTCGCCGCACTCGTCGTCGTGACCGTCGTGCTGCTCGTCGAGGTGCTCGTCTCGCCGGCCACGAGCCTCGCCTCCGGCATCGCCCTGACCGTCCTCACCGCGATCGCCGCGCTCTGGCTCGGGTCGATGCTCGTCGGCCTCTGGCACCGCCGCGCCTGGGTCCGCAGCGGGATCATCGTCTGGCAGGTCATGCAGGGCGCGCTCGCGATCGGTGCGTTCCAGGGTGTCTTCCGGGTGCCGGCCGTCGGGTGGGCGCTGCTCATCCCGGCGCTCCTGGCGATCACGCTGGTGCTGTCGAAGTCGGTGACGTCCGCGCTCGCGCGTCGCGCCGAGTAGACGTCCACTGCAGAACGGACGGGAGGCGCGGTGCCAGCTGGCACCGCGCCTCCCGTCCGTCCTGGTGTCAGACCAGGCCGAGCTTCTTCCGGAGGCTCGCCACGTGGCCGGTCGCCTTCACGTTGTAGAGCGGGAGCTGCACGGTGCCGTCCTCGTCGACGACGATCGTCGAACGGATCGTCCCGGTGACGACCTTGCCGTAGTTGTTCTTCTCGCCCCATGCTCCGTACGCCTTGTGCACGGCGAGGTCGGGGTCGCTGAGGAGCGGGAACGTGAGCGCCTGCTCGTGCTGGAACTTCTTGAGCGCGGGGAGTTCGTCCTTCGACACGCCGAGGACCTCGTACCCGGCCGCCTGGAGCGACGACATGTTGTCGCGGAAGTCGCAGGCCTCGGTCGTGCACCCGGGGGTCGACGCAGCGGGGTAGAAGTACACGATGACCTTGCGTCCACGCAGGGATCCGAGGGTGTGCTCGGTGCCGTCCTGGTCCTGCAGGGTGAAGTCGGGGGCGGTGTCGCCGGCGGCGAGACGGTCGGTCATGGTGCTCCTGTTCGGTCGGCACCCGGAGGTGGTCACGGGCGCGCAAAACCCATGCTATTGTTGATTCCCGTTGCGGCACACAAGCTGCAGCAGAGTCCAGAGCGATCTGGGCATGCACCTCTAGCTCAATTGGCAGAGCAACTGACTCTTAATCAGTGGGTTCTCGGTTCAAGTCCGAGGGGGTGCACACGACTGGGACCCTCGCTTCGGCGGGGGTTTCCGTGTATCCGAGGGGGTCGGGAACGATGATCACCAGGGAGCCGAAGGGCGGGGCCCTCGACGCCGCCGAGCTTGCTCGCCGTCTGAACCTCCTGCTCGACTTCGAGGAGTCGCAGCGCGGTGCTCCGGTGCCGTTCTCCGCGATCGAGGACTACGTCGACGCCCGCGGGGGATCGCTCTCCCGTGCGAAGTGGACGTACATGATCTCGGGCGACGGCCGTCGCAACCGGGACACCGAGTTGCTGCAGCTCCTCGCCGGATTCTTCGAGGTCGACGAGCGCTTCCTGCTCGAGGACAGCGAGGTCCCCGAGCGGATCGGCGCCCAGCTCGCCCTCGTCCGATCGCTCCGCTCGGCGCGCGTCAGCGGCTTCGCGGCACGCACGTTCCCCGGTGAGCTCTCGCCGGAAGCACTCCGACGGATCGCTGCGGTGATCGAAGAGGAGTCGCAGCGCGGGATCGAGCCGTGACCGCATCCCGCATCGACGCGTTCTGGGCGCGCGGGCACGACGAGGGCTGGTCCGGCGTCGACCAGGCCGTCGCCGCCGCGTCCGAGCTCGTCGGCAAGCCGGTCGTCGTGCGCGAAGAGGCGTTCCTCGCGACCGAGCCGGTCTGCGGGTTCGTCGCGACGCTCGAGCACGAGCACCTCATCATGATCTCGCCGACGCCGTCGCAGACCTTCCGTTCGTTCGTGATCGGACACGAGCTCGGGCACGTGCTGCACGCGCACCACGAGGTCTCCGCGCAGTCGGCCTACATCCGCGACGTCATCCCGGACCTGCCGGAGTACAAGGTCGAGCGTGCGATGGCCCGCGGCTTGTTCGAGAACGAGTTCGAGCGCGAGGCCGAGCTCTTCGCGGACCGGCTCGCGCAGCTGATCCGGGACCACCGGAGTCGCCCGAGCGCCTTCCGCGGGGTCTTCGGGTGATCCTGTCGGTCGTCCAGGCCGTCCTGCTCGTCGCCGGGGCCGTCGCGCTCTTTGTGCTGCAGCGCGGCCAGGACCGCACGCTCGCGGTCACGTTCCTGCTCTTCTGCGCGACCATCGTCACGAACGTCGACCCGCTGTACCTCTGGCTGGACCCGTTGTTCGGCGGGGTCAACGTCGTCACGGTCGTGAGCGACTGCCTGATGATCGCCGGCACCAGCACGCTGCTGTGGGGCGTCGCGAAGGCCGTCGGCGCCGCGGGGCCGTGGCTCCGGAACGCGATCGTCGTGTCGTGCATCGTCGTCGGCGTCGTGATCGTAACCGCGTTCGTCGTGCTCGACAAGCCGGCGACCACGACGACGTTCATGCTCGTCGCGGGGATCCACCCCGCCGCGGCCGTGTACTCGATCGCCCAGACGCTCTACCTTGGGGTGGCACTCGGGGCGACCGGCATCATCTGCGTGCTGCACGTGCGCGAAGCCCGGACGCGCACCGACCTCCTCGGGCTGTGGGTACTCGTCGTCGGCGGTGTGTTCGGCGTGGTCCGGATGGTCGTCGTCGTGGTGATGGACCTGGCGCACGTCTTCGGTGACGTCGCCCTGACCCGCACGCTGTCGCCGCCGTACGACGTCACGACGCCCGGCGCGGTGATCTGCGTCGCGTCCGGCATGCTGCTCCTGGTGATCGGACACCGTGTCGCCCAGGCACGTCGGTCCCGTGCGGTGACGACGGCGATCCGTGCGCTGGAGTCACTGCACGCCCGGGTCGGCACGGACAACGAGTACCCGGTCTCCGCCGATCCCGCCACGCGACTCAGCCGGCTGATCGTCGAGATCAACGACGGCGTCCGGAGCTCCCGTGCAGCCCTGACCGACCGGGAGCGTGCAGTGCTCGCGCGTGCGGAGGCCGCGCTCGATGTGGCCTAGGGCGGTCACGCGCGGGGCGGTCGCGGTCGGCGCGCTCGGTGGCCTCGCCGTCGCGGCAGCGTCCTTCGTGGGCAGGCGCGCGGCCGCGCTGTACGACACCCCCGACGTCGTCCCGGATCCGACGCTGACGAGCGTGTCGATCGACGACCTGCCCGGGTGGATCGCGCCCGGACCCGACGGCAGTGGGCGGTGGGCGCTGTTCCTGCCCGGGCTCGGGTCGCACCCGCTCCGGCACCAGGAAGTGGCACCGGCGTTCCAGGAGCTCGGGTACGCCTGTCTGTTCGCGTCGCACTCCGCCCGGCGACCGGCACGGCGGCACGCGTTCGGTGCTCGAGAGGCGGCAGAGGCCCTCGCGTGGATCCGGTTCGCGGCGGATCGCGGTGCCACGGAGGTCACCCTGCTCGGCTGGTCGTTCGGCGCGTCCCTGTGGCTCAGGGCGCTGGCAGAGCCGCTCCCCGTGACGGTCCGAGCCGTCGTGCTCACCGGACCGCTCGTCGACTGGTCCGAGACGATCGCACACGGTGCTCGAGGGGGCGTGCTCGGGAGGATCCTCGCCACAGCGGTGCGGGCCGTCCTCGCCACGCCCGTGATCTGTCGGTTCGCGGGGCAGCCAGCACCCGTGTCGCTCCGACCGGCGCGACGCCCGCTGGTCGCCCCACCACTCGTCGTCGTCCACAGCGACGCCGACACCACCGTGCCGCTCGTGACGAGCGAACGACTCGTCGCCGCGTGGCCCGCGCCAGCACGCCTGCACGTCGTCCGTGGTGCCCGGCACGGCGCCGAGCGGGACGTCGATCCCACGGGATGGCTCGACGTGGTCATCCCCACCGTGTAAGGTCTGTAGCAATTGCTACACAATGTGTGGCGATCGTCCGGTGGGACTCGGCCGCGTTGGGGGCGGCCGAGCACCACCGATCTCCGACACCCGCTGCGTAGACTCGTCGGGTGCTCGTCTTCGCCGCAGTCGTCCTGTTCGTCGGTGCCCTGTTCAACCTGATCGCCTGGCCGCGCTTCTTCCAGCGCGTGGCGAAGGACACCAGGGCGCGCGACGCGTCGGGGCGCCCGACGACGTTCTACACGGTCCACCTCGTGCTCCTGCTGGTCGCGCTGGCGATCACCGCCGCGTCAATCGTCGCGGGCATCCTGCTGCTGGTCTGACGGCGCCGGCCGCGCCGGCGCCGTGTCCGGACGGGAGGCTCGGGGCGGGGCCGCACCGTGCCTCCCGTCCGGCCCTGGTCGGGACCACCGCTTCAGGTGCGCTTCAGCGCCGGCCGCCAGAATGCAGGACATGCGTGTGCTGGTGGTCGACGACGAGGTGCGACTCGCCGACGGCGTCCGCCGAGGGCTCGAGGCCGAAGGGTGGGCGGTCGACGTCGCCCACGACGGTGTCGACGGCCTGTGGCACGCGCGGGAGTTCGGCTACGACGCGATCGTGCTCGACCTGATGATGCCTGGGATGAGCGGGTGGGCGGTCTGCGGCCAGCTCCGTGCCGAGGAGAACTGGACCCCGGTGCTCATGCTCACCGCGAAGGACGGCGAGTGGGACCAGGTCGAGGCCCTCGACGCCGGCGCCGACGACTACGTCACGAAGCCGTTCTCGCACCCCGTCCTCGTCGCGCGGATCCGCGCCCTCGTCCGCCGGGGAGCGCGTGAGCGACCGAGTGTGCTCACGGTGGGGGACCTGGTGGTCGACCCGGCGGCCAGGACGGTCGCACGAGGCGCGCAGCGACTCGACCTGACGAGCCGCGAGTTCGCGGTGCTCGAGTTCCTCGCCCGCCGTGCCGGCCAGGTCTGCTCGAAGCGGGACGTCATCGAGAACGTCTGGGACGTCGACTTCGACGGCGACCCGAACATCGTCGAGGTGTACGTCGGACACCTGCGGCGGAAGGTCGACCGGCCCTTCGGGCGGAACTCGATCGAGACGGTGCGTGGCGCTGGCTACCGACTGGCGGCCGACGGTGCCTGAACGGCGCCGGCGGCTCCGCAGTCTCCGCGCGCGGACGACGTTCGGTGCGGTCGCGTTGGTCCTCGCGGCCCTCGTGGTCGGCTCCGCCGCGTTCGTGGTGGTGCTCCGGCTGGTGCTCGTCGAGGGGGTCAGGACGAGCGCGGAGAGCGGGCTCGAACAGGCGTCCGCACGGGTCGAGGCCGACGGCGCCGACGCGGTGGACGGCTACGACGACGTCCTCGTGCAGGTCGTCGGCGACGGCGGGCGGGTCCTGGCGCACGGGGACGACGCCGACCCGCCGGCGCTCTCGACCGACGACGAGAGCCGTTGGACGCACGACGGTGAGCGGTGGCTGCTCGTGTCCGACGACGTGGACCTGCCGGACGGCACCGAGGCGACGATCGTGTTCGGCTCGTCGCTGGATTCCGCGGACACGGCGACGACGGCCGTGACCACCCTGCTCGCGGTCGGCGTGCCCGTCCTCGTCGCGCTGATGGGCGTCGGGACCTGGATCGTCGTCGGGCGCTCGCTCCGCCCCGTCGACCGGATCCGGCGCGAGGTCGACGCCGTCCGGGGTGACGCTCGCGGCGCCAGGATCGCCGTGCCGGACACCGGGGACGAGGTCGCCCGTCTCGCGGACACCATGAACGCGATGCTCGAGCGGCTCGACCGGTCGGCATCGGCGCAACGGCAGTTCGTGGCGGATGCATCGCACGAGCTGCGGTCGCCGATCGCGTCCGTCCGACAGCACGCGTCGGTGGCGGCTGCGCATCCGGACCGGATCGGGGTCGGTGAGCTGGCGGAGGTCGTCACGGCCGAGAACGACCGCCTCGCGCGCTTGGTCGACGGACTCCTCGTGCTCTCGAAGCTCGACGAACGCGGGGTCGCCGACGGGCGCGCGGTCGACCTGGACGACCTGGTGCTCGCCGAGGTCTCCCGGGTGCGCTCCGCTGGGCTCGTGACGGTCGACGGAACGGGCGTCGGGCCGGCCAGGGTGCTCGGCGACGCGGGCGTGCTGTCGCGCGTCGTGCGGAACCTCGTCGACAACGCCGTGCGGCACGCGTCGGGACGGATCGCGCTGGGCGTGCGTGCGGAGGAGGCGTGGGCGGTCCTCACCGTGGACGACGACGGTGTCGGGGTGCCGGGACCGGAGCGCGACCGCGTGTTCGAGCGGTTCGTGCGCCTCGACGAGGCCCGCAGCCGCGACGACGGGGGATCGGGGATCGGACTCGCGATCGTGCGGGACGCGGTGCGCGCGCACGGTGGTTCGGTGGTGATCGAGGACGCGCCGCTCGGCGGTGCCCGCTTCGTCGTTCGCATCGCACTCGGTGGATGACCAGCGGGCTTCAGGACTGCTTCAGCACCCTCTCGCCAGGCTTGCCGCATGAACGTCACCGACATGCCCCGTACCCGTCGCCTCGCCCTGTCCGCCACCGTCCTGGTGGCCGGCGCCCTCGCCGTGACCGGCTGCGCGAGCGGCTCGGGCGGTTCCTCCGGTTCCGACTCGTCCGGGTCGGGCTCGGCCAGCGCGTCCGTGTCCGGAGCAGCCACCACCGCCGCGTCGAACGCCGCCCTGCTCGCCGCGGTCGCGACCGCTCGCGACGCCGTGGGCTCCGGGACCGTCATCTCGGTCGAGCGGGAGCAGAACGGCTCCGCGTGGGAGGTCCTCGTCGTGACGTCCGACCAGGCCGAGCACGAGGTCCACACGAACGCCGACGGCACCGCGACCACGGGCGACCCGGTGACCGACGACTCCGACGCCGACGACCGCGCCGAGCACCAGCGCTTCGTCGACGCCGCGACGATCGACGTGCGGGATGCCGCGGCGCGTCTGACGGACGAGGTGTCCGGCGCGGTCACGGAGCTCGGTCTCGACGACCACGCCGGGAAGGTCGTCTGGGAGGGTGACGTCCGCGACGACTCCGGGACCAAGCACAGCATCCGCATCGACGCAGGCTCCGGCGACGTCGTCACGAACGTCGTCGACACGGACGACTGACCCGGCGCAGCGGCCGACGGCGCGTGCTGCCGTCGGTTGCCCGGTGGAGACCTGGGCGCATCCGGCGACGCTGCCGACGACCACTCGGAGGGCACGATGACCGATGCGACACCTCGTACGTACCCGCAGGGCGTGCCGAGCTGGATCGAGGGACGGTTCCCGGACGCCGACGCCGCCGCCGACTTCTACGGGGCACTATTCGGTTGGGACCTCGAGGAACGACTCCCACCGTCCGCGCCCGGCTCCTACCGGATCGCGACGATCGACGGCCGTGACGTCGGTGCACTCGCGTCGAGCGAGGACCCGGCCGCGTGGATCACGTACATCGCGGTGGACGACGCCGACGCCGCCGCCGCTCGGGTCGTCGAACTCGGCGGGACGGCCGCTCCGCCGGCGGACGCGGGCCCAGGTGGCAGCGCCGGTCGCAGCGTCGACTGCATCGACCCGCGCGGCGCCGCGTTCGCGCTCTGGCAGGCGCGCGGCCGACTCGGGTCGCAGCACATCAACGCCCCGGGTAAGTGGGTGTTCAGCGACCTCCGCTCGACCGACCCGCGGCAGGCGATCTCCTTCTACGAGTCGCTCTTCGGCTGGCAGGTGTCCGACGTCGCCGAGGGGGAGAGCGTCATGGTCCGGCTCCCCGGGTACGGCGACCACCTCGCCGCGACCTCGGATCCGGACATCCGCGAGCGGCAGGTCGGTGCTCCCGAGGGCTTCGCGGACGTCGTCGGTGCGTTGGCGCCGCTCGACTCCGGCGGGGACGACTGGCACGTCTCGTTCAGCGTCGCCGACCGTGATGCTGCCGCTGCCCGCGTCGAGGAGCTCGGAGGCCGTGTGCTCGGGTCGTGGGCGGGCCACTGGACCCGCGCGGCCGAGCTCCAGGACCCGCAGGGCGCGACGTTCCGCGTGACGCAGTTCTCGCCGGAGAACGCCTAGCGATCGAGCCGGCGGAGTCCTTCCACCACGATGTCGAGCAGGCGACCGGTCTGCGCCGGGTCGGTGGTGTCCCGCGTCGACAGCAGCACGCCGATCAGGGCCGCGGTGACGTCGTCGGCCACGACGTCCGTGCGGAGGGTGCGGTCAGCCGCTCCGGCGTCCAGGAACCGCTGCACGGCGGCGTTCACGCGCTCACGGGTGTGCACGGTCTCGGCTGCTCCGCGGATCGCCCCCACCCGCACGGTCTCCGCCATGCCGCGCTTGGTCTGGACGAACCCGGCGTACCGGTCGGCGAAGGCGCGGAGTGCGCGGTCGGCGGGGAGCTCTGCGAGGAAGCCGTCGACGGTGCCGAGGACCGCATCGAGCTCGACTGCGTAGACGGCGGCGACGAGGTCCTCGCGCGTCGGGAAGTTCCGGTAGAGCGTGCCGATCCCGACCCCGGCGGAGCGGGCGACCGCTTCGAGGGACGCGTCCTCGCCGGCGGTCGTGAACGCCGCTCGTGCCGCATCGACGAGCTTCTCGCGGTTGCGCGCGGCGTCGGCGCGGGGGCGACGGGACACGGGGGCGTCGGGGCTGGACAAAGTGGAGGTGCCTCCGTTTAGGATGGGAACGCAAGCGGAGGGACCTCCGCTTGCTGGACAGACTACCGGAGGCTCCCCATGTCAGCACCCTTGGACACCGGCTCGCTCGGCGGCCGCAGCGTCGCACGCATCGGCTACGGCGCGATGGCACTCGAGCGGTTCGCGGACGACCGCGCGGCCGGCGTCGCGCTGCTCCACCGCGCCGCGGAACTCGGCGTCGACCACGTCGACACGGCGGACTTCTACGGGAACAGCGTCGCCAACGACGTGATCCGGCGGGCGTTCGGCGACTCCGACGCGATCACGGTCGTCAGCAAGGTCGGAGCCGTGCGCGTCGACGCACCGGTGCCGCTCGCCCTCGCCCAGCGTCCGGTGGAGCTACGCGCGCAGGTGGAGGCGAACCTCCGCACGCTCGGGCGCGAACGCATCGACGTCGTCAACCTGCGTCGGGCGGACACCGGCCCCGGGCTCCGCGCCGAGGGGGAGCAGCTCGTCGACCTCGACGACCAGCTCGCGGAGATGGTGGCGATGCGCGACGAGGGGCTCATCGGCGGCATCGGGCTCAGTGCGGTGACGACCGACGTCGTCCGGCGGGCGCTGCCGGCCGGTGTCGTCTGCGTGCAGAACGCCTACTCGCTCGTCGCCCGCGAGTTCGAGGACCTCCTGGAGCTCTGCGTCGCCGAGGACATCGCGTGGGTGCCGTTCTTCCCGCTCGGGGGTGCCTTCCCGGGGCTGCCGAAGGTGGCGGAGGAGCCCGCCGTGGTGCGGGTCGGTGCCGAGGTCGGAGCAACACCGGCGCAGGTCGGACTTGCCTGGCTGCTCGGGCACGAGTCGAACGTGCTGCTCATCCCCGGGACGTCGAGCGTCCAGCACCTCGAGGAGAACGTCGCCGTCGGCGGTGTGCTGCTCGACGCGGGTCAGACAGCCGCTCTCGACGCCGTCTGGGGCGATCGGGTGGCCGCGGGCACCGACGCGCCGGACTGGCCGTGACGCGGCGCCGCCACCGGGGTCAGTTCGCTGCCGGTGCCGGCGTGCCGAGGGTCCGGCGGAGTGCCAGGGCCGCGACGCCCTCGTCCGAGGTGTCGAGCAGCACGCGGTAGGTGTCGTCGGGCGTGAGGAACTCGACGCACACCGCGTCGAAGTCGCACGGCTCGATGCGCCACCCCTGCACGGCGTCCATCGGGACCGTCGTCAGCGCGTCGCGTTCGTAGCTCGTCTCTGCGTGCACGCGGTCGCGGAACACACGGACGCGTCCGAAGGCGCCCCGCCACGTGAGCTGCAGGTCGAGTTCGGGGGAAGCAGAGAGGTCCGGCACCCGCTGATCGTACCGATGGGTGCCGGACCTCTCGGCGTCACCGGGACGCCGCGTTGCGCGATGCGGACACGATCAGGCCTGATCGTCCCCGTCACGGTCGTCGCCGCGGCGCACCTGGTTCGCCGGGTCGCGGCCGGTGATCGGGTACGGGCCGGTGACGCCTTCGCGGAGGGACGCGATGCGCAGGATCCGGTCGCGCTGCAGGAACCACCCGACGATGAGCAGCGGGATGACGATCACGAGCGACGCGATCGTGTAGGTGCCGACGGGGTAGTCGATCGCCATCAGCACGATGACGGACGCCAGGAACGCGAGCGTCAACCACGAGGTCACGGGCGCACCGGGGAGCTTGAACGACGGTTCCTTCGCGAGTCCCTGCTTCGCCCAGGACCGCAGGCGCATCTGGCAGAGGATGATCGTGCCCCACGCGGTGATGATGCCGAGGCTCGCGATGTTCAGTGCGATCTCGAACGCCTGGCTCGGGATGAAGTAGTTGAGCACGACACCGGCGACGGTGAACGCAGCGGTGAGCAGGATGCCGGCGTACGGTACGCCGCCGCGGGTCATCTTCGTGGTCCACTTCGGCGCCGACCCGTTCATGCCCATCGAGTGCAGCGCACGGCCGGTCGAGTAGAGGCCGGCGTTCAGCGACGAGAGCGCGGCGGTGAGCACGACGAAGTTCATGATCGAGCCGACGACCGCGCCCACCTGCGGGTTGCCGATCGACGAGAAGAAGGTGACGAAGGGGCTCTCGCCCTCCTTGTACGCCGTGTACGGCAGCAGGAGCGACAGCAGCACGACCGACCCGACGTAGAAGACCGCGATGCGGAAGACGACGGAGTTGATCGCGCGGGGGATGACCTTCTCGGTGTTCTGCGTCTCGCCGGACGCGGTGCCGACGAGCTCGATGGCCGCGTACGCGAAGACGACGCCCTGCACGACGAGCACGGTCGGGAGGAGTCCGTTCGGCAGGAGTCCGCCGTTGTCCGACCAGATCGAGAACCCGGTCTGCACCTGCTGGCCGCCGGCCTCGACGGGGAACGCCCAGATGAGCCAGATGAGCGCGATCACGAGGAAGGCGACGAGCGCTGCGACCTTGATGATGGCGAACCAGAACTCGAGTTCGCCGAAGACCTTCACCGCGACCATGTTCGCGGCGAGGACGACGAGCAGCGCGATGAGGGCGAGGAGCCACTGCGGAGCGGCGGTGAACGCCGACCAGTACTTCAGGTAGACGGCGACGGCCGTCGTGTCGACGATCGACGTCATCGCCCAGTTGAGGAAGTACATCCAGCCGGCGGCGTAGGCGAACTTCTCGCCGTAGAACTCGCGGGCGTAGGAGATGAAGGACCCGGAGGACGGGCGGTGGAGCACGAGCTCGCCGAGCGCACGCAGGATGAAGAACGCGAACACGCCCGCGATCAGGTACACGACCGCCAGAGCCGGTCCAGCCGTGTGGAGTCGCCCGCCGGCACCGAGGAAGAGGCCGGTCCCGATCGCACCGCCGATCGCGATCATCTGCAGCTGGCGGGGCTTCAGACCGTGCTGGTAGCCCTCCTGCTCGTGCGAGAAGTCGTTCGCGGGCGCGCGGTCCACCCCGGTGTCGTTCTGCGCTGTCATGCGCGCCACGCTACATGCGCGGTGCAACAGGGGCGGCACACAAACCTCCGAGGCGCCTGAACTGTAACGAGACGGTTACGATCGCGACCCGCATGGGTTCGGGCGACACGCCGTGTCCGGGGTACACGGGTGCCGGTTTTCCGGCGGACGTCGATTCGCGACGGGGGACAACGGTCGATAGCGTTGAACGTCCCCTCAGGGGACACCGACGATCAGGACGCGTCCTCCGTGCAGCACAGCGGGGGCCGTACGGTCGCCCGGACCGGGGTCGTCCCGAGTACGACCCCCGCGTGCGTGATCGCTCGCCTTGCGCCCTTCGCGCACGGCTTGCAGCGGTCGCGACGAACAGGGTGCCGGACGACCCGTTCGCAACCACAACACGTCCGTCGTGCGCCACGCGCCACGGTCGTGCGAGGAGCACCGTTGACCATCGCCCCACCCGAGAGCCGGCCCGCATCCGCGCCGGACACCCCTGCGACGGCACCCGCTGTCCGGGTCCGTGACATCACCAAGGTCTTCGGGCGACGCCCGGCCGAGGCCGTTCGTCGTCTCGCTGCCGGCGCCTCCCGCGACGACGTCCGCGAGTTCGGCTCCGCGGCCGTCATCGACGCGTCGTTCGACGTCCATCCGGGCGAGATCTTCGTCGTCATGGGCCTGTCCGGCTCCGGCAAGTCGACCCTCATCCGGATGCTGAACGGTCTGCTCGAGCCGACCGCCGGCTCCGTGGAGATCGGCGGCCGCACCGTCACCAAGGCCTCGCCGAAGGAGATCCGCGACATCCGCCGGTCGAGCGTGTCGATGGTCTTCCAGCACTTCGCCTTGCTGCCGCACCGCACGGTGATCGAGAACGTCGCGTACGGCCTCGAGGTCAACGGCGTCGAGAAGTCCGAGCGGCTCCGCAAGGCCCGCGAGGTCATCGACCTCGTCGGGCTCGACGTGTGGGCCGACGCCAAGCCGGACGAGCTCTCCGGCGGCATGCAGCAGCGCGTCGGCATCGCCCGTGCGCTCGCCGCCGAGACCGACGTCCTGCTGATGGACGAGGCGTTCAGCGCACTCGACCCGCTCATCCGTCGCGAGATGCAGGAGCAGCTCGTCGACCTGCAGCAGCGTCTCGGCAAGACGATCGTGTTCATCACGCACGACCTCAACGAGGCGATGTTCCTCGGCGACCGGATCGCCGTGATGCGCGACGGACGCATCGTGCAGATCGGGTCCCCGGAGGACATCCTCACGGACCCGGCGAACGACTACGTCGCGCAGTTCGTGCAG
The DNA here is from genome assembly GCF_049341845.1 of Curtobacterium guangdongense. Taxonomy (NCBI): domain Bacteria; kingdom Bacillati; phylum Actinomycetota; class Actinomycetes; order Micrococcales; family Microbacteriaceae; genus Curtobacterium; species Curtobacterium guangdongense. Next base: position 2,552 of record NZ_JBMPIT010000014.1, on the reverse strand, counting down.
GACGTCGACCGCGCCCGCGTGCTCACCGCCTCGAGCGTGATGGAGCCCGCCCGCGCCGTCGTCCCGCTCACGGCAGGCCCGCGCGGTGCGCTCCGAGTCATGCGCGACCTGCAGACCGCCGCCGTGTTCGTCACCGGCCGCGGCCGGAAGCTCGAGGGCTGGGTCCGCGACCGGCACGTGATGCGTCAGGTCAAGGCCGGCGACACGAACCTCGACGCGATCGTGAACACCGAGTTCGCCCAGGTGGCACCGGACACGGCGCTCACCGACCTGTTCGAACTCGCCGTCGAGTCGCCGCTGCCCATCGCGGTCGTCGACGACGAGCAGCGGCTGCTCGGTGTCGTGCCGCGCGTGACGCTCCTCGCCGCCCTCGGCAACGTCCCGACGACGACGAACCCGATCCAGACGCTCGAGCCCGTCACCCGGATCTCGAACGACGACCTCGACGAGACCCTCGCCGCGACCACGGAAGGAGATCACGCGTGATCACCCCCGGCATGAACTCCTTCGGCGACTTCCATCTGCCCCTCGGCAGCTGGGTCTCCGCCGTCGTCACCTGGATCACCACCTACCTCTCCGGGTTCTTCGACGTGGTCCGCTACGTCTTCACCTGGATGGACGCGTGGATGGAGTACTTCCTCTCCACCCCGCCGTTCTGGGTCGTCACCCTGGTCCTCGTCGCGCTCGCCTTCGTCCTGAAGGGCTGGAAGCTCGCCCTCGGTTCCGCGATCGGCCTGCTGTTCATCGTCAGCGTCGGGCAGTGGACGAACGCCATGGACACCCTGGCGCTCGTCATCGTCGCCGCCGGACTCGCGGTCGTCTTCAGCATCCCGCTCGGGGTCTGGGCCGCTCGCTCCGACGCCGCCAGCCGGGTGATCCGGCCCGTGCTCGACTTCATGCAGACGACCCCCGCGTTCGTCTACCTGATCCCGGCGCTGCTGCTCTTCCGCGTCGGCGTCGTCCCCGGGATCGTCGCGACGATCGTCTTCGCGATGGCTCCAGGGGTCCGGCTCACCGAGCTCGGCATCCGCGGCGTCCCGAGCGAGGTCGTCGAGGCCGGCGCCGCGTTCGGGTCCAGCCCGTGGCGCATCCTCCGCCAGATCCAGCTGCCCCTCGCGAAGGCCAGCATCATGGCCGGCGTCAACCAGGTCATCATGCTGTCGCTCTCGATGGTCGTCATCGCCGGCATGGTCGGCGCCGGCGGCCTCGGCGAGCAGATCGTCGCCTCGCTGAACCGCATCGACGTGGGTCTCGGGGCGGAGGCCGGTCTGTCGGTCGTGGTCCTGGCGATCCTGCTGGACCGCCTGACCGCAGCGCTCGGCGGCGACGCTGGGGGAGCCTCCCGGCCGTGGCGGCGCAAGCAGAAGCCGGCGTCGAACGCCGCGCCGGTGCCGGACGCCGCCACGGCGGCGCCAGCCACCGCGAGCACCACCCCCGACCGCCAGCCCGTCGGTGCCTGAGGAAGGACCACACCATGATGCAGCGGACCAAGCGCACCATCGCAGCAGCGGCCCTCGCCGCGGCCACCGCCGTCGGCCTGAGCGCCTGCATGCCCCCCGGGTACTACGGCGCGACCGGCAACGTCGCGAACGGCGACCAGAAGTCCATGTCGATCGTCGTCTTCAACGGCTGGGACGAGGACACCGCCGCCAGCCAGCTCTGGAAGTACGTCCTCGAGGAGAAGGGCTACGACGTCCAGCTCACGAACGCCGACGTCGCACCCGCCTACCAGGGGCTGTCGTCCGGTGACTACGACGTCGTGCTCGACACCTGGCTGCCGAACACCCACAAGCAGTACATGGAGCAGTACGGCGACCAGCTCACCGACCTCGGCGCCTGGAACGAGCAGGCGTCGCTCGAGCTCGCCGTGCCGGAGTACTCGAAGATCGACTCCATCGAGGACCTCAAGGCGAACGCCTCGGACTTCGGGAACAAGATCATCGGCATCGAGCCGGCCGCCGGCGAGACCGCCGTGGTGCAGGACGAGGTCATCCCGCAGTACGGCCTCGGCTCGATGGACTTCATCACGAGCTCCACGCCGGCGATGCTCGCCGACCTCAAGGCATCGATCGCGAAGAAGCAGGACGTCGTCGTGACCCTGTGGCGTCCGCACTGGGCGTACGACGCGTTCCCGATCAAGGACCTGAAGGACCCGAAAGGCGCGCTCGGCAAGAACGAGGAGATCCACACCATCGCCAAGAAGGACTTCGCCAGCGACTTCCCGCAGGCGGCGAAGTGGATGCAGGACTTCACGATGGACTCCGACACGCTGTACTCGCTCGAGAACGCGCTGGTCAACAGCGGTGCGAAGGCGAGCGAGTACCCGGCGATCACCGAGAAGTGGGCGTCGGAACACCAGGACTACGTGGACTCGCTCACGTCGTCGAAGTAGCAGCACGACCCTGACAGGAGGCGGGGGGGGGGCGGGGGCCCCCCCCCCCCCCCGGGGGGGGGGGGGGCCCGGCCCCCCCCCCCCGCGCCGAGCCTCCAGGCGGGCTGCCGGGGGACGCTGGCAAGGTGGGACGCATGTCCACCGCAACCGACACCCCGAA
>NZ_JBMPIT010000013.1:0-62079 GCF_049341845.1 Curtobacterium guangdongense | reverse complement strand
CCGCGAATACGCTGCCTGCCGACCCACCACAACCACCCCAATCGCTCAAGGTGTTGCGACCACCGAATGAACCCAAGGTGTCGTACGACAGCGAGTGTGTCGTTCCGAGTCGGGCGCGGTGAAGCGGGCGGCGCAACCAGCCCGGTTATGACCACCCGCCGCCGAAGGAGTAACGTCGGGGCCGCTCCGGACCACGCAACGCCGCTCGGACGGCGAACGAGCCGACCGCCGGGGCACCGTGCAGCATCCCGCACGGCGGCAGAACCCAGGAGCATCGTGGCAAACACGTCCACCGGGCACGGCACAGACCGTGCGTTCAAGGGGAAGGTCACCGCGTTCGCCATCGCAGCAGCGGTGGGCGGTTTCCTCTTCGGTTTCGACTCGTCCGTCATCAACGGCGCGGTCGACGCGATCAAGGGCGAGTTCGGCCTGTCCGAGGCCGCCAGCGGGTTCGCCGTCGCCTCCGCCCTGATCGGCTGTGCGTTCGGTGCGTTCTTCGCCGGCCGCCTCGCGGACCGCTGGGGTCGCACCCGGATCATGTTCTGGGCAGCGGTGCTGTTCCTCGTCTCCTCGATCGGCAGCGCGTTCGCGTTCGCCACCTGGGACCTCGTCATCTGGCGTCTCGTCGGTGGTCTCGGCATCGGGACCGCGTCGGTCATCGCGCCGGCGTACATCTCCGAGGTGTCGCCGAAGGCCATCCGTGGCCGGCTCGCCTCGTTCCAGCAGTTGGCGATCACGCTCGGTATCTTCGCCGCGCTGCTCTCCGACCAGCTCTTCGCAGTCACCGCGGGCGGCGCCTCCGAGACCGTCCTCGGGCTCGCAGCGTGGCGCTGGATGTTCCTCGTCGGCGTGATCCCGTCGGTCGTCTACGGCATCCTGGCGATCACCCTGCCGGAGTCGCCGCGGTACCTGCTCGCCAAGGGCAGGACGGACGACGCGCGCGAGGTCATGACGAAGATCGTCCCGCGTGACACGGTGAACACGAGCCTGGAGGAGATCCAGGACGGCATCAAGAAGGAAGCCAACGAGAAGAAGGGCTCCATCAAGGGCAACCGCTTCGGGCTCCAGCCGATCGTGTGGGTCGGCATCATCCTCGCCGTGCTGCAGCAGTTCGTCGGCATCAACGTGATCTTCTACTACTCGACGACGCTGTGGCAGGCGGTCGGCTTCAAGGAGGACCAGTCCTTCCTGATCTCGACGATCACCTCCGTGGTCAACGTCGCGGTGACGTTCATCGCGATCTTCACGGTCGACAAGCTCGGCCGGAAGCCGCTGCTCGTGGCGGGGTCGTCCGGCATGTTCGTCTCGCTGCTCATGGTCGCGATCGCGTTCTCGCAGGCCACGATCGTCAACGGCGCGCCGCAGCTCCCCGGCGCGTGGGGCCTCATCGCGCTGATCTTCGCGAACCTGTTCGTCGTGTCCTTCGGTGCCACGTGGGGACCGCTCATGTGGGTGCTGCTCGGCGAGATGTTCCCGAACCGCATCCGGGCCACGGCGCTCGGCGTCGGCTCCGCGGCGAACTGGATCGCGAATTTCGTGGTGACGATCTCGTTCCCGGTGCTGTCGGGGTTCAACCTGACGGTCACCTACGGCATCTACGCGCTCTTCGCGCTGCTCTCCCTGTTCTTCGTGATCGCCAAGATCCCGGAGACCAAGGGTCGCTCCCTCGAGGAGATGGGCATCACCGCGGAAGGCGACACGGTCGACGCCAAGGCGTAGTCGCGAACCCCGGGCGGGGGGGGGGGGGGGGGCCCCCCCCCCCCCCCCGCCTCCCGTCTGTGCTCTGCTAGTATCTGTCCAGCAGCGCGCTGAGCGCGCTGACTTCGCGTGTCCACGCAAACCATCCGGCCAACGGTCCAGCTCGCAAGCGCTGGCGGCCGCATGTCAGGGCACCAGGGATCACGACCTCCGGTCGGGATCGACACAACCGCAACGGGCGCACGGCCATGCCGCGCGCCGAGAACACAGAAGGAGGACGGCACATGGCCGTCGTCACCATCCGCCAGCTGCTCGACAGCGGCGTCCACTTCGGACACCAGACCCGTCGGTGGAACCCGAAGGTGAAGCGCTTCATCCTCGCCGAGCGCTCGGGCATCCACATCATCGACCTGCAGCAGTCGCTGGCCTACATCGACCGCGCGTACGACTTCGTCAAGGAGACGGTCTCGCACGGTGGCACGATCCTCTTCGTGGGCACCAAGAAGCAGGCGCAGGGCTCCATCGCCGAGCAGGCGACCCGCGTCGGCCAGCCGTACGTCAACCAGCGTTGGCTCGGCGGTCTGCTCACGAACTTCCAGACGGTCTCCAAGCGCCTCGCGCGCATGAAGGAGCTCGAGGAGATCGACTTCGACGACACGACGAAGGGCTTCACCAAGAAGGAGCTCCTCATCAAGAAGCGCGAGCTGGACAAGCTCCACAAGACCCTCGGTGGTATCCGCAACCTCACGCGGACCCCGAGCGCGCTCTGGATCGTCGACACCAAGAAGGAGCACCTCGCCGTCGACGAGGCGCAGAAGCTCGGGATCCCGGTCATCGGCATCCTCGACACCAACTGCGACCCCGACGAGATCGCCTACCCGATCCCGGGCAACGACGACGCGATCCGCTCCGTCGGCCTGCTGACGCGCATCATCGCGGACGCCGCTGCCGAGGGCCTCAAGACCCGCCACAACGGTGGCTCCGACGACGAGGCCGCCGAGCCGCTCGCCGAGTGGGAGCAGGAGCTCCTCGGTGGCGAGTCCGCCGCTCCGGCCGCCGCCGCTGCCGAGACGCCGGTCGAGGAGAACGACGCCGACGCGCAGGTCGCCGCGAAGGAAATCGGCGAGCCGATCGCCGACGAGGCGAAGAACGCCGAGCCGACCGCCGAGGCCGAGGCCGCTGCGGAGACCACCCCCGCCGAGTGAGTGTCAGAGGGCGCCGGGCCACACGGCTCGGCGCCCTCGACTCCGCTCTCCACACACGCATAGTCCAGAAAGGACGCCATTCGAATGGCAAACTTCACCGCTCAGGACGTGAAGAAGCTCCGCGAGGACCTCGGGGCCGGCATGATGGACGCGAAGAACGCGCTCGTCGAGGCCGACGGCGACTACGACAAGGCCGTCGAGCTGCTCCGCATCAAGGGTGCGAAGGCCGTCGCCAAGCGCGATGACCGTGCGACCTCCGAGGGCGTCGTCGTCGCGACCGCCGAGAACGGAGCGGCCACCGTCGTCGAGCTCGCCTCCGAGACCGACTTCGTCGCGAAGAACGAGAAGTTCACCACCCTCGCCGACAAGGTCCTCGCCGCGGTCGCCGCTGCGGGTGCCGCCGACGTCGCCGCCGCCAACGAGGCCCCCCTCGACGGCAAGACGGTGCTCGAGGTCGTCAACGAGAGCGCCGCCGCGCTCGGCGAGAAGCTCGAGGTCCGCACGGTCCGCCGTGTCGAGGGCTCGAACTTCGAGATCTACCTGCACAAGACGAGCCAGGACCTGCCCCCGCAGATCGCCGTGGTCGTCGCCTATGACGGTGACAACGCCGCCGAGGCCCGCTCCATCGCGCAGCACGTCGCGTTCGCCAACCCGTCGTACCTCACCCGCGACGAGGTCCCGGCCGAGGCGATCGAGAAGGAGCGCGCGACCGTCGAGGCGATCACCCGCGAAGAGGGCAAGCCCGAGGCTGCGCTCCCGAAGATCGTCGAGGGTCGCGTCAACGCCTTCATCAAGGGCATCGCGCTCCTTGACCAGGACTACGCGAAGGACAACAAGATCTCCGTCGCGAAGGCCGCCGAGAACGCCGGCATCACGATCCAGGGCTTCGCCCGCGTCAAGGTCGGCGCGTAACGAACCCGTGACGGGGTCAGGAACCATTCGGTTCCTGGCCCCGTTTTCGCGCCCGCCGCAGCACGACCGCACGGGCGCTAGTAGATTCCCACGAGACTCCTCAACGAAGGGTGCGAGCACATGACCGACGAGAAGACCGGACGACGACGGGTCCTGCTGAAGCTCTCCGGAGAGGCGTTCGGCGCCGGCTCCCTGGGGGTCAACCCGGACGTGATCAGCAGCATCGCGAAGGAGATCGCGATCGCGGCCCAAGAGGTCGAGGTGGCGATCGTGGTCGGCGGTGGCAACTTCTTCCGCGGCGCAGAGCTCTCGCAGCGCGGGATGGACCGCGGCCGTGCGGACTACATGGGCATGCTCGGGACCGTGATGAACGCGCTCGCGCTCCAGGACTTCCTCGAGCAGGCCGGTGCGGCGACGCGGGTGCAGTCGGCGATCAGCATGACCCAGGTCGCCGAGCCGTACATCCCGCGGCGCGCCGAACGGCACCTCGAGAAGGGCCGCGTCGTCATCTTCGGCGCCGGTGCCGGCCTGCCCTACTTCTCCACCGACACCGTGGCCGCCCAGCGCGCGCTCGAGATCGGCGCCGAAGAGGTCCTGGTCGCCAAGAACGGCGTCGACGGCGTCTACTCGGCCGACCCGAAGAAGGACCCGACCGCCGAGAAGCTCCACCACGTCACCTACCAGGACGCACTGCTGAAGGGACTGAAGGTCGTCGACGCCACGGCGTTCTCCCTCTGCATGGACAACGGCATGCCGATGCACGTGTTCGGGATGGAGCCGGGTGGCAACGTCCAGGCCGCGATCCGGGGTGAACGCATCGGCACGGTGGTCAGCAACTGACCTGCACGGCTGACTAGACTCGACGACGTACCGAAGGAGAACCACCGTGATCAGTGATGTCATGACCGAAGCCACCGAGAAGATGGCGAAGGCGGTCGACGTCGCCAAGGACGACTTCGCAACCGTCCGCACCGGCCGCATCAACGCCGCGCTCTTCCAGAAGATCCCGGTGGACTACTACGGGTCGCCGACGCCGCTCGCGCAGCTGGCGTCCCTGCAGACACCGGAAGCCCGCACGCTCATCGTGACGCCGTACGACAAGTCGGCGCTCAAGGAGATCGAGCGCGCGATCGCGACGTTCCCGAACCTCGGCGCCAGCCCGACGAACGACGGCGAGATCGTCCGCGTGACGATCCCGGAGCTCACGCAGGACCGCCGCAAGGAGTTCGTGAAGCTCGTCCGTGGGAAGGGCGAGGACCACAAGGTCGTCATCCGGAACATCCGCCGCAAGGCGAAGGACGACCTCGACGCGCTGAAGGGCGAGATCTCGGACGACGAGATCTCCCGCGGTGACAAGGACCTCGAGGTCCTCACGAAGAAGCACGTCGACCAGATCGACGACGCGCTGAAGAAGAAGGAAGCCGAACTCCTCGAGGTCTGATGCCGCGTCGAGACGAGGGCGTCGACCGCCCGACAGCAGATGACCCACGGCCACCGGCGAAGGGGCTCAGGCACGACTTCGATGCCAGGGCCCGCGCCGCGCGGTCGGACTTCGAGGCGCAGATCCGACAGCGCCGCGCGTCCTTCGACGCCCGGAACGAGGCGCTGACCGCGCGGACCGGCAGGAACCTCCCCGCAGCCATCGCGATCGCCCTGGCCTTCGCCGTGGTGATGCTCGGCTCGCTCCTGATCTGGACCCCGGCGTTCATGGTCGTCGCCGCGTTCCTGATCGGGTTCGCCGCGTGGGAACTCGCGAGTGCGATGCGGTTCGCGGGGCGCGACGTCCCGCGGATCCCGAGCGTCGCCACCGGCATCGCGATGGTGCCGGCCGCGTTCCTCGGTGGTCAGGTCGAGGCGCTCTTCACGATCCTCGGCGGCATCGTCCTGATCACCGTCTGGCGCTTGGTGGAGGTCGCGGTCAGTCGCGATCGCCCGTCGGCGGCGAACGTGTTCCGCGACCTGACGAACGGGCTGTTCGTCCAGGCGTACGTCACCCTGCTCGGCGCCTGCGTGGTGCTGCTGTCGGCACAGGACGGCGGGCCGCTGTGGGTCGTCGGGTTCATCCTGGTCGTCGTCGCGGTCGACACGGGTGCCTACGCGACGGGTCTGAACCTCGGCAAGCACCCGATGGCGCCGCGGATCAGCCCGAAGAAGACCTGGGAGGGCTTCGCCGGCTCCGTCGCCGCGAGCATCCTCGTCGGCATCATCGTGTCGTGGCTTATGCTCGGGCTCCCGTGGTGGGCGGGCATCGTCCTCGGCGTGCTGATCTCGGGGTCGGCCACGCTCGGCGACCTGACCGAGTCGATGATCAAGCGCGACCTCGGCATCAAGGACATCTCGTCGTTCCTGCCCGGTCACGGTGGGCTCCTCGACCGCATCGACAGCATCCTGCCGTCCGCTGCCGTCGCGTACGTCCTGTACCTGATCGTCAACCACTGAACGAACCCGGTCCGCGCGTCCAGCTTCCACCAGGGGAGTGGGCTGGCAGAATGTCGCCCGTGCCCACGACGTTCCCGACAGCCCCCCGCTCGGTCCTCGGCTACGACATCGACGAAGTCGAGCGTTTCCTCGAGGACGCGCGTCGCGCCTACACGGCGAACGACAGCGCACCCGGCATCGAGGCGGCGAAGATCCGCGCGACGGCCTTCTCGATGAAGAAGGGCGGGTACTCGACGCAGCACGTGGACGCCGCACTCGAACGGCTCGAGGACGCGTTCGCCACCCGCGAGCGGGAGCGTGAGATCGCCGACGTCGGGCAGAAGACCTGGTACGCCGAGGCGCGGACGAAGGCGTCCGACGTCGTGGAGCGGCTGGACCGCCCGGACGGGCAGCGCTTCCACCGCGTGAACGTCCTGTCGACCGGCTACCACCCGAAGGACGTCGACGCCTTCGCCAAGCGCCTCGGCGGGTACTTCCGAGAGGGCAAGCCGCTCAGCCTCACCGAGGTGCGGTCGATCGTGTTCCGCCCGAAGCACGGCGGCTACCGCGAGGCCCAGGTCGACGCGCTCCTCGACGCGGTCGTCGAGGTCATGCTGGCCGTCCGCTAGCCGGAGACCGACGCGCGGGGTGCAGGTGCTTCGCTTTCCGTGATCGTTCCGTTATCCTGGTCGAACTCATGGGCAGGCACACGGCAGACATTCGATCCGACCGCGCAACCCGGCAGCAGCAGGACCACCCCGTGGTCAGCGAACGCCGCGCGGCACTGAACCGAATCCGCACCGCGGAGACTCCGGTTCCACTGGCGAACCCGGCAGCAGCGAAGCCGGCAGCAGCGAACCAGGCTGCGGCGAACCCGATGGCCCAGGCCGCGGTGCAGCCTGAGCCGGTCATCGCTCCCAAGTCTGTCGCGGACAACCGCGTCAGCGACGCCGCACAGGCCGTCGCACACGGAGAGGCCGTCGCCCGCGCGGAGGCCGCCCCGTCGACGCCCTCGGACCCGCGCATCGTCAAGCAGCGCCGCGCGACGACCGCGCAGCGCCGCCCAGGACTCGCGCTGTCGCCGTCGACGGCCACGACCGCCGACACGACGCTCAACGGCTTCATGCGCCGTCGCGCGACGATCCCCGCGCTGTCCTTCTTCGCCGTGGCGTTCCTCGCCGGCGGCTCGCTCTTCAACCCGCTGCAGGCCGACGTCGCCCAGGCCGCGGTGTCGACGCCCGTGCTGACGAAGGCCCCGGCCCCGCAGGTCTACACGGCCCACGGCACGTACGGCTCGTTCGAGGTCTCCCGTGACGGCTACGAAGTCACGAAGCCCGCGCCGAAGGTCGTCACCCCGCCGGTGACCGAGACCGACGACACGGCTGCGACCTCGACCGCGAAGAAGGCCGTCACCCCGTCGAACAGCATCGCCGCCGTCGCCGCGACCCCTGACCCGGGCAGCGCGCAGGCCATCGCGCTCGAGCTCGTGTCCGCCCGCGGGTGGGGCACCGACCAGTACAACTGCCTCGTCTCCCTCTGGAACAAGGAGTCGGGCTGGCGTGTCAACGCGTACAACCCGAGCGGTGCCTACGGCATCCCGCAGGCGCTCCCTGGCAGCAAGATGGCCTCGGCCGGTGCCGACTGGCAGACGAACCCCGCGACGCAGATCACGTGGGGTCTCAACTACATCTCGGGCGTCTACGGGACCCCGTGCGGTGCATGGGGTCACAGCCAGTCCTTCAACTGGTACTGATCGGCGGTTCCGCAGGTGCCGCGCAGCAATCGGCCGCGGCGCCCTCGGGGCGACCGTCGCCCGGACGACGTCCAGGAACCGGTCGGTCTCGAACGCCTGATGAGCGGGTGGAAGCGGACCGAGGTCCGTCGCGGGCGTGAGTACGCCGTCCAGCCGATCTCGGCAGCGTCCGCGCAGAAGGAGTACCTCTGCCCGGGGTGCGGCCTGACCATCGAGCCCGGCGTCGCGCACGTGGTGGTGTGGCGTGCCGACGGTGTCCTCGGCGACGCAGCGGACCTCGCATCGCGTCGGCACTGGCACAACCACTGCTGGAGGACCGCATGAGCGACGCCGCGGACGCACCCGGAACCGAGGACACCGAGATCCGGTCCGGCACGGTGCTCCCCGCCGTGCGCACGGACATCGAGCTCGTCACCGACGACCACCTCACCCTCGTCGGGGAGCTCGCGGCGCCGCTGGGCCGTCCGGCGCGCGGCACGATCGTCACGCTCCACCCGCTGCCGACCGCGCACGGGTTCATGGACTCGCACGTGCTGAAGAAGGCGGCTGCCCGCTTGCCGGAGCTCGCGGACATCGCCGTGCTGCGGTTCAACTTCCGCTCGGTGACCTCGCCCCGCGGAACATCAGAGGGCACGTTCGGCGACGGTGTCTCCGAGGGGTTCGACCTCCGTGCTGCGGTCGCCGACGTCACGGCACGCGGACTGCCCACCCCGTGGCTGGTCGGCTGGTCCTTCGGCACCGAGGTGATCCTCAAGCACGCGCTCGAGCACGTCGACGCCGGGACCGTCGCCGGCGTGGTCCTGCTCTCGCCGCCGCTCCACCGCACGACCGATGACGAGCTCGCACGGTGGGCCGACGTCGCCGTGCCGGTCGTCGCCTTGGTCCCGGAGCACGACGACTTCCTGCAGCCGGAAGCGGCCGAACGGCGCTTCGCCGTCGCGCCGAACGTCCGCGTCGTCCCGGTGGCGGGCGCGAAGCACCTGTGGGTGGGGGAGCGGTACGTCCGGATCGTGCTGGACGCGATCGCGGACCTGGTGGTGCCCGGCAGCGCGCCGCTGCCGACGCACGTCACGCACTGAGACCGACCGCCTGTCGGCGGTGACCGGACAGGAGGCCCGGTGCAGGGCCTCCAGTCCGGGCCGGTTCAGGAGTCGGTGGCGTTCGCGTCGGCCGGGAACTCGATGACGCCGGCAGCGTGCGACAGCACGCCACGGAGGTTCTCGAGGTACCCGGCGACGGCTTCGCGCTCGGTGCGGATCGCGGCGAGGCGGTCCTCCGCCTCGGCGATCTGCGCGGCCGAGCGCTCCTCGGCCTCGGCGACGAGGCGGTGCGCACGTTCCTGCGCCTCGGCGAGGACGGTGCGGGCGCGCTCCTCGGCGTCGGACGTGCTGGTGCGCTCCAGGTCGTTCGCCTCTTGCTGGAGCCGCTCCGCACGCTCGCGTGCCTCGGTCGCGCGGCGCGTGGCCTCCGCGAGCTGGAGGTTCGCCTCGTCGAGGTACTTCTGCGTCTCGGTGACCGTCTCGTGGTGCTTCTGGAGGTAGTACTGCTCGGCGTCGTCGCGGCGGGCGGCGAGCTCGGACTCGAGGGTCGTCCGAGCCTCGTCGCGGTCACGGGCGATCTCGGCCCGGACCTCGTCGCGCTCCTTGGCGAGGCCGGCGCGTGCGGTGTCGATCTCCTGTCGGAGCGCGGTGCGCTCGGCTTCGAGGGCGTCGAGCTCGGCGCTGCGGCGCTCGGCGATCTCGGTGTCGACCTCGGCGTGCTCGCGCTCACGACGCGCGGCGAGCTCGGCGGCGTGCTCCTGGGCGAGCCGTTCGGCGGACGCGGTGGCCTCGGCGCGCTCGCGCTCGATGCGTCCGCGGTGCTCCTCGGTCTCGCGGGCGATGCGGTCAGCGGTCTCCCGCACGAGCCGCTCGTTCTCGGCTGCGGTGTGCTCCTGGTCGACGCGCAGTTGCGCACGAGCCGCTTCGAGCTCCTGCTCGAGTGCCGCCCGGGCGGACGCGAGCTCGCGATCCCACCCTGCGCGGCCGGCGGCGAGCTCCTCGTCGAGGAGTCGGCGGCGGTCGGCGAGCTCCGACTCGAGCTCGTCGCGGCGGCCGTCCACCTCGGCGGCGAGGTCAGCCCGACCGGTTGCGATCTCGAGCTCGAGCGCTCGGGAGCGTTCGCCGTGCTCGTGCTCCCACGCGGCCCGGCCGTCGGCGATCTCGCGCTCGAGGGCGTCGCGGCGGGTGCGCTCGTCGCGGTCGAGGTCCTCGGTCCGTCGGCTGTGGTCGGCCTCGAAGACACTGCGGCGGTGTTCGGTCTCGCGGTCCAGCTCGGCCGCTGCGCTCCGTGCGTCGGCGGACTCGCGCTGGGCGAGTTCGCGGAGTTCGGCGACCTCGTGCTCGACGCCTGCGCGGAGGGCGTTGGTCTCGCGGATCGCGATCGAACGGGTCTCCGCGGCCTCGGTGACCGCTGCACCGCGGATCGCCGCGGACTCGTTGCGGGCGTCCTGCGTGAGCATCCCGGCCTCGGCGCGGGCCCGCTCGACGGTGTCGGCTGCCTCGGCCCGGGCGCGGGCGAGTTCGTTCGTCGCCCGGGTCCTGGCGTCCTCGAGGGTGTCGCGCGCCTCTTCCTGGGCTTCGCGGACGGTGCGCTCGGCCTCGGCACGGCTGGATGCCCGCAGCCGCTGTGCGTCGATGTCCGCCTGGCTGATCAAGCGGGTGGACTGCTCCTCGGCGACGCGGAGGGTGGACTCCAGGCGGGTGCCGAGTCCGCTGTACGTGGGGGTGCCCGCCTCGTCGAGCTCCGCCTGCATGTCGGACAGACGGGACTGCAGGAGACGGATCTCCTTCGCGGCTTCCGCGCGGTCGTTGTTCGACTTGATGAGCTCCCGGCGGAGGTCGTTCAGAGCACGGTCGACGTCGTCCTTGCGGTACCCCCGCATCTCGGTCCCGAACTCTGCCTCGTCGTTCGCCACGTGTCGCTCCTGCTGGTCCTCCGGACGGCGCCGTACCGCCCGCGCGTCGAGTGTAGTGGTGCGGCACGGACCCCGTCTGAGCCGGTGGACAGCGAGCGGGGATGCACTCTCCAGCCTCTCTCGCGTATCCTGGGCCGTTGGTTCGCGCGCCGATTCCCCCCACCCCGGCGCGGAGGGAGAGAGATCCGTGCGATTCGTCCTGGCGATCGTCAGTTTCGTGATCGGGCTGCTGCTCGTCGGTCTGGGCGTCGCCCAGCGCACCGTCTTCGCGCCACCGTCCTCCACCGTGGCGCAGGCGTCGTCGATGACGAGGGCGCCCGTCACCGTCATCCCCGGCTCCACGCTCAACGCGAACCCGGGCTACCAGCGCATCAACGTCGCCGGCTCGGGGACCGTCTTCGCCGCGTACGGCAAGACCTCCGACGTCGACGCGTGGGTGGGTGACGCCAAGCACAACACGCTGCGGTACGACGCCGAGAGCGAGCGCCTCGTCGCGAGGACGTCCGGCAGCGACGCCTCCGTGCCCGACCCGAAGGGCAGCGACCTCTGGTACCAGGAGTACGACGGCGCCGGGCAGTTCACCGTACGCCTGCCGCAGGACGTCTCCGTGGTCCTCGTCGGCGACGGCAAGTCCGCCGCTCCCGCCGACGTCTCCGTGACCTGGCCGCGTGACACCGCGACACCGTCGGTCGGTCCGCTCATGGTCGCCGGTGGCGTCTTCGTGCTCGGCGGGATCGTCCTGCTCGTCTGGGCGTTCCTCCACCAGCGTCGTTCCCGTGGTCCGCGGCGTCGCAGCGGCGGGACCCGCCCGCCGCGCGTGCGTGCCTCGCGACGTGCAGCGGCAGCGGGGGCACAGGTCCCGGCCCGGTCGCGCCGAGGCCGCCGCTCGATGATCGCGGTGCCGGTCGTGCTCGTCGGCGCGCTCTCGCTCGCCGGGTGCTCCTCGGACTACTGGCCCCAGGGCGGCGGTGACGCCTCGGCGACCGCCACGCCGTCGGCTTCGGCCACCGGTGCCGCCGAACAGGCCGAACCGACCGCCGCGACCCGGCAGCAGATCACCCGCATCGTCGGGCGGATCGCCGAGGTCGCGACGAAGGCGGACACCGACAAGGACGCCGACCTCGCCGCGACGCGGTTCACCGGACCGGCGCTCGAGCTCCGCAAGGCCAACTACCAGATCCGCGACAAGGACCAGGACGTGCAGGCCCCGCCCGCGATCTCGGCCGCGGACATCTCGGTGTCGCTCCCGCAGCAGACCGACTCGTGGCCGCGCACGGTGTTCGTGGTCGCCTCCGACCCGAGCGACCAGAAGACGGCGCCGCAGGCCCTGACCCTCGTGCAGGAGTCCGCGCGCGACGACTACAAGGTCGCGTACGACGTCTCGCTCGAAGCCGACGCCAAGCTCCCGTCGGTCGCCCCGGTGTCGATCGGTACCGCGCAGCTCGCGTCCGACTCGAAGCTCCTCGCGCTCGCCCCGGACGCGGTGGGGCCCGCCTACGGCGACATCCTCTCGAAGGACGCGGACAGCGAGTACGCCGACCTCTTCGAAGCGGACGGGGACGACCTGCGCGGCAAGATCGGCAAGGACTACAAGGACAAGAAGTCCGCGTCCCTGCCCGACACCGCGAAGATCGAGTACTCGTCGGAGTCCCCGGACGGTTCCGCGATCGCTCTGGCGACCAACGGCGCCGGTGCGCTCGTGTCCGTGAACCTCAACGAGATCGAGAAGGTCACCCCGACCGCCGACGGCGCCGAGGTCAACACCGAAGGCGCGGTGAAGGCCCTGTCCGGGGTCGACTCCAGCAAGAAGGGCATCACCGCCACGTACGGCGTCCAGCTGCTCTTCTCCGTGCCGGCCGTCGGGTCGGACGACAAGATAGTCCTGCTCGGGTTCACGCAGGGCCTGATCGCAGCGAGTGAGGTGCAATGACGAACGTCCCCCCGACCCCGTCCGGACTCCGCGGAGCCGTCGACCTGTCATCCCTGGTCGAGCGTGCCCAACGTCCGGCAGCGCAAGCGGCAAGCCCGGCGGCACCCGGTGCCGGTTCCGAGACCGGTGCCGACCTGACCGTCCCGTCGCTCGTCATCGACGTCACCGACGAGACCTTCCAGGACGTCCTGCAGCTGTCCACGATCGTCCCGGTGATCGTCGACATCTGGGCCGAGTGGTGCGGGCCGTGCAAGCAGCTCTCACCGATCCTCGAGCAGCTCACCGAGGAGTACGCCGGACGTGTCGTCCTGGCCAAGGTGGACGCCGACACGAACCCGCAGCTCGTGCAGGCGTTCCAGGCGCAGTCGATCCCGACCGTGGCCGCGGTGATCGGCGGGCGCCCGCTCGGGCTCTTCGTCGGCGCGCTCCCGGAAGCCCAGGTCCGCGACGTCTACGAGCAGGTGCTCCAGGCGGCGGAACAGAACGGCGTGTCCGGTCGCGTGACGGTCGACGGCGCCGGAACCGACACCGAGCCGGTCGAACAGGGCGAGCGAGAGCCGGAGCCGCTGCCGCCGCACCACCAGGCGGCGTACGACGCGATCGAGCAGGGCGACTACGCCACGGCGATCCAGGAGTACAAGACCGCGATCGCGCAGGACCCGCACGACCAGATGGCCGTCGCCGGGCTCGCGCAGGTGTCGCTCCTCGACCGGCTGAACGGCCGGACGGCGGACGAGATCCGCTCGGCGGCGGGCGACGGGCCGTCCGACGTGGGCGCGCAGCTCGCCGTCGCCGACCTCGACATCAGCGGCGGTCACGTCGAGGACGCCTTCGGGCGCCTGCTCGACCTGGTTCCGACGGTGTTCGGCAGCGACCGTGAGTCCGTGCGTGTCCGGCTCGTCGAGTACTTCGAGCTCATCGGCGCGGAGGACCCACGCGTCATCGCGGCGCGTCGGCGCCTCGCGAGCGCGCTGTACTAGCCGCGACCCACACAGACGGACGGGAGGCTCGGTGCCAGCTGGCACCGAGCCTCCCGTCCGTCCGTCCGTGCGTGCGTTCCTGCCCATCGCACCCGCGGTAGAAAGCCGAAACGCGCGTAAGTGGCCGGAAAATCGGGCCTCCTACGCGCGTTTCCGCTTCCTACGCGCGAAACGGCCTGGCGGGTCAGCGGGTCAGCGGGTCAGCTTCAGCCAGACCGCGCCGAGCGGCGGCACCACGAGGTGGGCTGATGCCGGGCGGCCGGCCCACGGGGTGTCCTCTGCCGTGACGACCCCGAGGTTCCCGACACCCGAGCCGCCGTACTCGGCTGCATCGGTGTTGAGGACCTCCTGCCACTGCCCAGCTGCAGGCAGCCCGAAACGACGCTCGACGGGGACGCCCGAGAAGTTCACGAACACCGCCAGCCGCTCGTCGCCGGTCTTCCGCAGGAACCCGATCGTGGAGTGCGGGGCGTCGCCGCCCTCGATCCACTCGAAGCCCTCGGACGTGGCGTCGTGTGTCCACAGCGCTGGCGTGTCCTTGTAGACGCGGTTGAGCGCCGCCACGAGGTCCTGAACTCCTCGGTGGCCGGGGTCGTCGAGGAGCCACCAGTCCAGCCCGCGTTCCTCGGACCACTCGGAGGCCTGCGCGAACTCCTGGCCCATGAACAGCAGCTGCTTGCCGGGGTGTGCCCACATGAACGCCAGGTAGGCGCGGACGTTCGCGAGCTTCTGCCACTCGTCTCCGGGCATCTTGCCGTAGAGCGAGCCCTTGCCGTGCACGACCTCGTCGTGGCTGATCGGCAGGGTGAACTGCTCGCTGAACGCGTACACGAACGAGAACGTCAGCTCGTCGTGGTGGTAGCTGCGGTACACCGGTTCGCGCTGCACGTACTCGAGCGAGTCGTGCATCCAGCCCATGTTCCACTTCTGGCCGAACCCGAGCCCGCCGGCGTCCGTCGGCTGGGTCACGCCGGGCCACGAGGTGCTCTCCTCGGCGATCATCACGATGCCCGGGTAGCGCTTGTACGCGGTGGCGTTCGTCTCCTGCAGGAACGAGATCGCCTCGAGGTTCTCGCGGCCGCCGTGGATGTTCGGCAGCCAGTCGGTGCGGGAGTAGTCGAGGTAGAGGATCGACGCGACGGCGTCGACCCGGAGGCCGTCGATGTGGAACTCCTCGAGCCAGTACAGCGCGTTCGCGACGAGGAAGTTGCGGACCTGCGGCTGCCCGAAGTCGAACACGTAGGTGCCCCAGTCGAGCTGTTCGCCGCGGCGGGGGTCCGGGTGCTCGAAGAGCGCGTGGCCGTCGAACTTGCCGAGTGCCCACTCGTCCTTCGGGAAGTGCCCGGGGACCCAGTCCATGATCACGCCGATGCCCGCCGAGTGCAGCCGGTCGATGAGGTACCGGAGGTCGTCCGGCGAACCGAACCGCGAGGTCGCCGCGTAGTACCCGGTGACCTGGTAGCCCCACGAGCCGCCGAACGGGTGCTCCGCGAGTGGCAGGAACTCGATGTGCGTGAACCCGAGGAACTGCACGTGGCCGATGAGCTGGTCGGCGACCTCCCGGTAGCTCAGCCCGGGGCGCCACGAGCCGAGGTGCACCTCGTAGACGCTCATCGGGCGGTCGTGCGTGGTCGTCCTCGCCCGGTGTTCCATCCACGCACGGTCGCCGTCGGACCACTCGTAGTCGGAGGTCGTGATGACGGACGCGGTCAGCGGTGGCACCTCGGTGCGCCGCGCGAACGGGTCGGCGCGCTCCACCCAGCCGCTGTCGGTGAGGATCTGGAACTTGTACCGCTGCCCTTCGACGGCGCCCGGCCAGAACAGCTCCCAGACGCCGAGGTCGCTCAGTCGGCGCATCGCCGTGGTGCGGCCTTCCCAGCCCTCGAAGTCGCCGATCACGCGGACGGCGGTGGCCCGTGGCGCCCAGACCGAGAACGCGACGCCCTCGACCCCGTCCATCGTGCGGACGTGTGCGCCGAGGTGGTGCCAGAGCTGCTCGTCGCGGCCCTCGCCGAACAGGTGCAGGTCGAGCTCGCCGAGCGTCGGCGGGAACCGGTACGCGTCGTCGGTCGTCCAGGTGGTGTCGTCGGTGTCGGTGCTCTCGTCGTAGTCGTAGTCGGCCTCGACCCGGTAGCGACCGAGCGGCTCGGCAGTGGCGCCGGCCCAGAGCCCGCCGCCCTCGTGCGTCAGCTCGATGTCGTCGCCCTCGAGCCGGACGAGCCGGACGGCGTGGGCGAGGTGACGGACGACACGGACGCTCGTCCCGCCGTCGACGGGGTGCGGGCCGAGGACGTCGTGCGGCTGGGACCAGCGGCCCTCGGCGACGGCGGTCCGCAGCCACTCCTCGACGGGTGCCGGGTGCGGCTCCGTTGCGGCGTCGGCCACCGGGCTGGAGGCTCCGCTCGGTTCGGGCGCGTCCGTCCGGTCCTGCGCCCCTTCCTGCGCTGCCTCCGGCACGGCTTGCTGCACGGGTTCTGCTCCGGCTTCCTGCATCGCTTCCGCGGTGACGTGGCGCGGGTGCGCGGAGTCGGCCGCGTGGCCGGAGAGCGTCGCCGACTCCGGGACACCGCGATCGGGTGCTTCGCGTCGCGGGAGTCGGGCGCCCGGCATGTCCTCGCCGGGTGCGGAGCTCCGCGGCTCGTACCGCGGCGACTCGAAGCGCGCGGAGGGCGGCGTCGGGACCGGGGACGGCGCCGGTGCCGGTGCCGTCGCGGGATCGATGTGCTTCGCGGGGTGCGTCGGCCGGGGAGTGTCCTCCGGCATCAGGCGGGGGAGCACGGGCGGGGGCGGCGGCTGGACCGGCGGCACGCTCGGCCCCTGCCCACGGTCCTGACCGGTGGTGCGGTCGGGCTGTTCGGGGTCGATGGTCATCGGTGCGGTCCTTCCACGACGAGCAGGTGTACGGGTTCTTGGAACGCGTCCAGGCGGACGTAGTTGGACGAGCCCCAGACCCAGCGCTGCCCGGTGACGACGTCGCGGACGTCGAAGGACTGCTCCGGGTCGAGGCCGAGGGCGGCGAGGTCGAGGTGCACGGTCGTCTCGCGGGCCGAGTGCGGGTCCACGTTGGCGACCACGATCACGGTGTCGTCCCGACCGGACCGGATGAACCGACCGGGCAGGTGCTTCGAGTAGACGACGATCGCGTCGTCCTCGGCGTCGTGCACGTGCAGGTTCCGGAGCTGCCGGAGCGCCGGGTGCGCCGATCGGAACCGGTTGAGCATCGTCACGTACGGCGCCAGGCTCGCGCCCTCGGCCTCGGCCAGGGCGAAGTCGCGCGGCTTGTACTCGTACTTCTCGTTGTCGATGTTCTCCTCGGAGCCCGGACGTGCGACGTCCTCGAAGAGCTCGTACCCGGAGTACATGCCCCACGTCGGAGCACCGGTCGCGGCGAGCGCAGCACGGATCTTGTACCCGGCGCGGCCGCCGAACTGCAGGTACTCGGTGAGGATGTCCGGCGTGTTCACGAACAGGTTCGGACGGAGGTACGCGCTCGTCTCGTGGGCGAGCTCGTCGAAGTAGTCGGCGATCTCGTCCTTCGTGTTCCGCCACGTGAAGTACGTGTACGACTGCTGGAAGCCGGCTTCGGCGAGCGCCCGCATCATCGCCGGACGCGTGAACGCCTCGGCCAGGAACACCGTCTCCGGGTGCTCGTCGCGGATCTCCCTGATGACGCGCTCCCAGAACCAGAGCGGCTTGGTGTGCGGGTTGTCGACGCGGAAGATCCGGATGCCGAACGCGATCCAGTGCCGGAGCACCCGTTCGACCTCGGCCACGAGGCCCTCCGGGTCGGTGTCGAACTGGATCGGGTAGATGTCCTGGTAGCGCTTCGGCGGGTTCTCCGCCGTGGCGATCGAGCCGTCCGCACGGACCGTGAACCACTCCGGGTGCTCGGTCACCCACGGGTGGTCGGGGGAGCACTGCAACGCGAAGTCGAGCGCCACTTCCATCCCGGTGTTCTTCGCCGTCTCGACGAAGTCGCGGAAGTCGTCTTCGGTCCCGAGGTCGGGGTGGATCGCGTCGTGCCCGCCGTCTTCGGACCCGATCGCCCACGGGCTGCCCGGGTCGTTCGGTCCGGCGTCGAGGGTGTTGTTCGGGCCCTTCCTGGCGGTGTGCCCGATCGGGTGGATCGGCGGCAGGTAGACGACGTCGAAGCCCATCCGCGCGACGCCGGGCAGTCGGCGTGCCGCCGTCCGGAAATCGCCGCTCTTCCAGGAGCCGTCCGTGCCCCGCTTGGCGCCTTCACTCCTGGGGAAGAACTCGTACCAGGCACCGACCCCGGCCCGAGTGCGCTCGACGTCGAGCAGCTGCACGGGGGAGTGCGTCCGGAGCGAGGTGAGCGGTGCTTCGGCCACTTCGCCGGTGATGCGGGGATCGTCGACCGCTGCGAGCCGTTCGGCGGGGTCGAGGTCCTCGTCGCGGACGCGTTCGGCGGCGCGGGCGGCGGCGGGGGAGTCGGTCTCGGCGGCGAGCCGATCGAGCAGGGCCGCACCGTCGAGGAGCGTCGCTTCGGTGTCGACGCCCGCCGCGATCTTGAGTCGTGCGCCGTGCAGCCAGGTCTCCCAGTCGTCGGAGTACGCCTCCACGTGCCAGGCCCACACGCCGGTGTGGTCGACCTGCACCGTCGCTTCGTACCGGTCGGTCCCCGGTGCGACGAGGATCAGCGGGACCGTCCTGGTCCCGCCGTCGGGGCGCTCCACGACGAGGTCGGCGCCGATGACGCCGTGTCCTTCTCGGAAGACGGTCGCTCCGAAGGTGATCACCTCGCCGTCGAACGCCTTGCCCGGGAAGCCGTTCGGCGTCCTCGGGGCGAGATCGGTGATCGGGATGCGCCCGATCTTCGGACGCCGGGGTCGGTCTGCGGTGGCCACGGAACCGACGCTACCCGGCGGCGCCCTCCGTGTTCACCGGAACCCGGAGACTGTGGAGAACCCGTCGCCACCGATCGGCGGACGGGAGGCTCGTGGCGGCCCGGCACCGAGCCTCCCGTCCGCCGTCCGCTCGCGTTCCTGCCCATCACGGCCCGGATGGAAAGCCGAATCGCGCGTAGGTGGTCCGAAGTTCCGACCACCTACGCGCGATTCGACCCCCTACGCGCGAATCGACCACCCACCGGGGCGGCGGACGCCAGCGGGCGTACGCCTGCGCGTCAGACGATCTCGAACACGTGGATGCCCGGGCCGTACGCGGTGAACACCGTGCCGGCCGGACGATGCCGGTCGTGGTCGCGGTGCTTCTCGCTCGACCACGCCAGGCGGTAGGCGAGCACGTCGTCCCGCACCGGCAGCGTCAGGTCGCGTGTCCGGCCGCTGCCGTGCACCACGACGAGCACCCGGTCGTACGGCTCGTGCTCCGGTGTCGACTCGACGAAGTACTGCAGCGCTCGATGGATCGGCTGGTCCCACCACTCACCGGTCATCGGACCGCCGTCGGGGCCGTACCACGTCATCCGCGAGGCCGATGGGGTGACCTGCCCGTCGACCCCGTAGCGCGACGGTCGGAGCGCCGGGTGGGCGGCACGGAGCGCCGTCAGCGCGGCGACCGTCTCGGTCATCGACTCGGCGTCCTCGTTCGTCGACCAGTCCACCGGCGTCAGGTCGTCGGACACCACGTACGCGTTGTTGTTGCCGTGCTGCGTGCGGCTCCGCTCGTCACCGGCGGTCAGCATGGGCACGCCGGCGGAGAGCAGGAGCGTGCCGAGCAGGTTCCGCATCGAGCGACCGCGGGCGGCCCGGACGCCGCGGTCCTCGGTCGGTCCCTCCACTCCGTGGTTGAACGAACGGTTGTCGTTCGTCCCGTCGCGGTCGTCCTCGCCGTTCGCCGCGTTGTGCTTGTGGTCGTACGCCGTCAGGTCGTGCAGCGTGAAGCCGTCGTGCGCGGTGACGAAGTTGATGCCGGCGAGTGGCCCCCGTGGCACGCCGAAGAGGCTCCGCGAACCGGTCAGGGCCCCGGCGAGCGGACCGATCCCGGCACCGGGCACGCCCGTGCGCCGCTCCTGCGCCACGTCGGTCAGCCAGAACTGTCGGACCGTGTTCCGGAACCCGTCGTTCCACTCGCTCGCGCGCTCGCCGAAGTGGCCCGTCCGCCAGCCGTCCGGCCCGACGTCCCACGGCTCGGCGATGACGAGCACGTCCTGCAGGTCCTCGTGGTTCCGGATGCGCTCCAGCAGGGGGTGATCAGGGGCGAACACGTGGTCGGCGTCGCGGGCGAGGGCGGCCATCAGGTCGAAGCGGAACCCGTCGACCTGCATCTCACGCGCCCAGTACCGGAGGCTGTCGACGACGAGGTCGGCGGTGGCCTCCACCGAGGTGTCGAGCGTGTTCCCGCAGCCGGTGGTGTCGTAGTACGTCTCGTCGGCGGCCCAGCGGTAGCGGTTCGCGCCGTCGATGCCGCGGAGCGACGACGTCGGACCGCCGAGGCCCTCCTCCGCGGTGTGGTTGTAGACCACGTCCAGCACGACCTGGATGCCGGCCTCGTGCAGGAGTCGGACCATGCCCTTGAACTCGCGGAGCACCCCGTCGGCACCCTGCTCACGTGCCGCCGCCGAGGCGTACCCCGCGTGCGGCGCGAAGAACCCGAGGGTGTTGTAGCCCCAGGCGTTCTCGCGGCCGGCCTCCCGCAGCCAGTGCTCGGTGTCGAACGCCTGCACGGGGAGGAGCTCGAGCGTCGTCACGCCGATGCGGTGCAGGTGCGCGATGGTGCTCTCGTGCGCGACGCCGGCGTAGGTCCCGCGGAGGTGTTCCGGCACCGCGTGGTTCGCGCTCGTCAGCGTCCGGACGTTCGCCTCGTAGACGACGACGCGGTCGAGCGGCACCTCGGGCTTGCCGACCTCGCCCCAGTCGAAGGACCCGTCCACGACGACGCTCGTCCAGCGGTCCTCGCCGTCGCTCGGCACGATGCCGCGTGCGTACGGGTCGAGCAGGGGCCGCGTGCCGTCGAACTCGTGCCGCGGTCCCTCGGGTCCGTCGACGAGCAGGTGGTACGTGTCACCGACCCGGACCCCGTCGACGCTCCCGGTCCAGAGGTCGGTGCCGTCGACCCGCTCCAGGGCGACCGATCCGCGGCCGTCGACGACGAGCGTCGCCGAGGTCGCGGACGCCGAGCGCATGCAGAAGCGCGCGGTGCCGTCGGGGCCCAGGAGGAGCCCCTGGGACGTCTCGATCGCGGTCTCGTGCACCCGACAAGGGTACGAGGACCGACGGGTATCCTGAAAACGCTCGAAAAGGGGGTACCTGCGTGCCGGTCTACCTCGACCACGCTGCGACGACACCGATCCTGCCGGAGGCGCTCGCCGCCTTCACGGATGCGCTCGCGACCGTCGGCAACCCGTCGTCGATCCACAGCGCCGGTCAGCGCGCCAAGATGCTGCTCGAGGACGGCCGAGCACGCGTCGCCGCGTCCCTCGACGCCGAACCGGTGGAGGTCGTCTTCACCTCCGGCGGCACAGAGAGCATCAACCTCGCGATCAAGGGCCTCTACTGGGCCAGGCAGCAGGACCGGCCGCGGCCCCGCATCGTCGTCGCCGCGGGGGAGCACCACGCGACCGTCGACACCGTCGACTGGCTCGAACGCCACGACGGAGCGGTCGTCGACGTGGTCCCGTTGGACACGGACGGTCGCGTCGACCTCGCCGGACTGGAGGCACGGCTCGCCTCCGCCGACGACGTCGCCCTGGTCACGTTCCTCTGGGCCAACAACGAGGTCGGCACGATCCAGCCGGTCACCTCGATCGTCGCGCTGGCGCACGCCGCCGGCGTCCCCGTGCACTCCGACGCCGTGGCTGCATACGGGCAGGTCCCCGTCTCCTTCCGAGTGTCCGGGTTGGATGCCCTGAGCGTCTCCGCGCACAAGATCGGCGGGCCCGTCGGCATCGGGGCGCTCGTCCTCGGGCGGACCGCGACCGTCGAGCCGCTCATCCACGGTGGCGGGCAGCAGCGGCAGGTCCGCAGCGGGACGCAGGACGCCCCGGCGGCGATCGCGTTCGGTGTCGCCGCGTCCGCCCCGCACGCCGACGTCCGGGTGCTCCGTGACCGCCTGATCGCCGGCGTGCTCGAGGCGGTGCCGTCCGCCGTGCTCCGCGGCGACCGCGTCGACCGACTGCCCGGCAACGCGCACTTCACCTTCCCGGGCTGCGAGGGCGACTCGCTGCTCTTCCTGCTCGACGCGGCAGGGGTCGCCGTGTCGACCGGATCGGCGTGCCAAGCGGGCGTCCCCGAGGCGTCACACGTGTTGCTCGCGATGGGTCTGTCGGAGGACGAGGCCCGCGGAGCGCTCCGCATCACGCTCGGACACACCTCGACCGACGCCGACGTCGATGCGTTCCTCGCGGCGCTGCCCGAAGCGGTGGCGCGGGCGGGTGCTGCTGGCATGGCATCTCGGGCGCCCTTGCTGGGGCGGTGACGGCGCCGGATGGACAGGCTGGTCGTCGTGGGAACGCCTGAGCGCTTGCCCGGAACTGTCGATCGCTCGAACTGGCCCGTGCACGTGACCGTCCTGCCGAACTTCGTCGTCGACGGCCCCACGGTCGCTGCAGTGACGTCGATCGTGCGCGAGGCCGCTGACCGACAGTCGGCGTTCGACGTCGACCTGGGACCACGCGCCATGTTCGGTCCGGGCCGTGACGTCCCGGTGCTGTTGGCCGAACACCCGGTCTTCCACGCACTGCACGGATCGTTGTCCGGATCGGTCGAGTCGCTGTCGGGATTCGTCCCCGACCATGCCGATTACTGGGGAGGGGGCTACCGGCCTCACGCAACGGTCGTGTCTGGAGCGGAGTCAGCGGACGGGCGGCAGCTCAGCGTCACGAACCTCGCGGTGGTGTCCCTCACCGGTCCCCGGGCACGCATGCTCCGGAACTACCCGCTCGCTGCCCGGTCGTAGCGGGCGGACCGGCACCAGGACGGGTGGGTGCGCTACAGTCGTCGGCAGAGGGAAAAAACCCGCTCTGCTCCGGCGGATCGGATCGCACACGCGTCTCACGGGAGTCGCCACTTCTTCATCGAAGGAGTCCGCCCGTGCCCGATCAGATCACCGTGACCGACCTCATCGTCCGTCCGCCGTTCGACGCCGAACTCGCCGTGTTCCTCACCGCGCTCGAAGCCCGCGGCCCCTTCACCATCACCGAGGAGATGCTGCCCCACATGCGGCAGCTCGACGTGCCCGAGGAGGTCCTCGACGAACGCCTGCGGTCGCGCGGGTACCAACGGCGGAACGTCACGGTTCCCGGCCACCTCGGTGACCCGATCGACCTCGCGATCATCGACCGCATCGAGCGCACCGGCACGACCGCGGCCGTCTACACGATCCACGGCGGGGGCATGGTGTTCGGGCACCACCTCGGGAACCTCGACGGCTACGACGACTGGCTCCTCGACCACGACGTCGTCCTCGTCAGCGTCGACTACCGGCTCGCACCCGAGCACCCGGACCCCTACCCGGTCGAGGACTGCTACGCCGGCCTGGTCTGGGTGGCCGAGCACGCCGCCGAGCTCGACATCGACCCGGCACGGATCGTCATCGCGGGACAGAGCGCCGGCGGCGGCCTCGCAGCAGGAACGGCGCTCCTCGCACGCGACAGGAAGGGGCCGGAGCTGATGGCACAGATCCTCGTGTCCCCGATGCTCGACGATCGCGACGACACCGTGTCCACCATGCAGATCGACGGCGTCGGGGTCGCAGACCGTCGGATGACCCGCTTCGGCTGGGATGCGTACCTCGGGGATCGCCGCGCCACGGCCGACGTGTCCGTCTACGCCGCGCCGGCTCGTGCGACGGACCTGTCCGCGCTCCCGAAGACCTACATCGACTGCGGGAGTACTGAGGTCTTCCGGGACGAGGACGTCGCCTACGCCAGTCGCCTCTGGGCATCCGGGGTCGATGCAGAGCTACACGTCTGGCCCGGGGCGTTCCACGGCTTCACGAGCATGGTGCCCGACGCCGCGATCTCGAAGACCGCGACCGCAGCACTCGCGGACTGGACCACGCGGCTGCTCGGCGCTCCGTCCCCGATCGCGCCCTAGGCTTGCCGGATGCTCTCCCGACGCGAAGCGGCCATCCGGCTCGACATCCCCCTCGAGATGGCGACCCATCACGGGATCCCCGCACGCCTCAGTGAAGCGGAGCTCGAGGCGATCGAGCAGGACCCGCCCGCCTGGCTCGTGCAGTCCCGCGCGAACCGCACGGGGAAGAAGAAGGTCTGGATCCGTCTGGAGTGCGTGGTCTGCGGGTACGCGGAGGACGCCCGGCCGAAGAAGTGGTGGCCCGACTGGGACTACCTGATGTGCGACTACCACGTGCCGTACCAGGCCCCGGACCCCACGGCGGGGCTCACCCGGCGCGAGGTCGAGGGCATCGGCAGCCGGTTCGTCGCCCTCGTCGACGAGAAGCCGTAGCGGGGATCGGGACCGGCGGGGCGGACGCGCACCCAGCCTCCTGTCCGGACGGTCGGCCGTGTCGGACGCACGCCGGTAGGATCGGTGACCATGGTCGAACTGGACTTCACCGAGCAGCTCTCCGCACTCCGAGAGACCTTCGGCAACATCCGCTCGGTGGTCGACGTCGACCGCCTGGAGCGTGACATCGCCGATCTCAGCGAGCAGGCGGGTGCCCAGGATCTCTGGGACGACGTCGAGCACGCGCAGCAGGTGACGAGCGCGCTCTCGCACCGGCAGTCGGAGCTCAAGAAGATCACCGACACGCAAGCGCGCATCGACGACCTCGAGGTGCTGGTCGAGATGGCGAACGAGGCCGACGACCAGGACTCCGCCGACGAGGCCGCCGCCGAGCTCAAGGCGATCACCAAGACGATGGGCGACCTCGAGGTGCAGACGCTCCTCGACGGCGAGTACGACGACCGTCCCGCCGTCATCACGATCCGCGCAGGTGCCGGTGGTGTCGACGCGGCGGACTTCGCCGAGATGCTCATGCGCATGTACCTGCGGTACGCCGAGCAGCACGGCTACAAGACCACCGTGATGGACACGTCCTACGCCGAAGAAGCGGGGATCAAGTCCGCCACGTTCGAGGTGGACGCCCCGCACGCCTTCGGCACGCTGTCGGTCGAGGCCGGCACGCACCGACTGGTCCGGATGTCGCCGTTCGGTGCCGCCGGCAAGCGCCAGACGTCCTTCGCAGCCGTCGAGGTCATCCCGCTCATGCCGGAAACCGCCGTCATCGACATCCCGGAGAACGACATCCGCGTGGACGTCTTCCGCTCGTCCGGTCCTGGTGGGCAGTCGGTCAACACGACCGACTCCGCTGTGCGCCTGACGCACATCCCCACCGGCACCGTGGTCTCGATGCAGAACGAGAAGTCGCAGATCCAGAACCGTGCTGCGGCCATGCGCGTGCTGCAGTCACGCCTGCTCCTCCTGAAGAAGGAAGAGGAGAACGCGAAGAAGAAGGAGCTCGCCGGCAACATCACGGCGAGCTGGGGTGACCAGATCCGCTCGTACGTCCTGGCGCCGTACCAGATGGTCAAGGACCTCCGCAGCGAGCACGAGGTGAACAACCCCTCAGCGGTGTTCGACGGCGACCTGGACGGGTTCATCAACGCCGGCATCCGCTGGCGGAAGCAATCCGTGGAGTCCTGAGCTCACTCGTGCCGCGCGCCTGGCTTGCTTTCCAAGCGGGGCGACCTACCCTGATCCGGTCATGATCAAATTCGACCAGGTCACCAAGGTGTACTCGGGCAACCCGAGTCCAGCGCTCGACAACATCACCCTCGAGATCCTCAAGGGCGAGTTCGTCTTCCTCGTCGGCGCGTCCGGCTCCGGGAAGTCGAGCTTCCTGCGCCTCGTGCTCAAGGAGGAGAAGCCGTCGCGCGGGCAGATCCACGTGCTCGGCCAACGCCTCGGCGCCCTGTCCTCGCGGAAGGTGCCGTACTTCCGACGGAACCTCGGCGTGGTCTTCCAGGACTTCCGACTCCTGCCGAACAAGACCGTCTTCGACAACGTCGCGTTCTCGCTGCAGGTCATCGGCAAGAGCAAGGGCTTCATCAGCGAGGCCGTCACCGACGTGCTCAAGCTCGTCGGGCTGAACGGCAAGGCGACCCGCATGCCGCATGAGCTCTCCGGTGGTGAGCAGCAGCGCGTGGCGATCGCCCGTGCCGTCGTGAACAAGCCGTCGGTGCTCCTCGCGGACGAGCCGACCGGCAACCTCGACCCGACGACCTCGGCGGGCATCATGGCGCTCCTCGAACGCATCAACCAGGGAGGCACCACCGTGCTCATGGCGACGCACGACGCCAGCATCGTGAACCAGATGCAGCGCCGGGTCATCGAGCTCTCCGGCGGCACCGTCCTCCGCGACGAGCAGTCCGGCGGGTACCAGACCCAGGCGCTCCCGACCATCCAGCAGGCCGGCGTCTCGAACACCACCGGCATCCAGACCATCCCGGGGCTCATCCGATGAGGCTCGGGCTCGTCATGTCCGAGGTCGGTTCCGGCCTCCGACGCAACGCCTCGATGGTCGTCTCGGTCGTCCTGGTCACCTTCATCTCGCTGACCTTCGTCGGCACGGCGATCCTGCTCCAGATGCAGATCAACCAGATGAAGGGGTACTGGTACGACCGGGCCCAGGTCGCGGTCTACCTCTGCACGGACACCGACACCACCGGAAACTGCACCGGCGCCAAGGCAACCGACGACCAGCGGAAGCAGGTCGAGGAGCAGCTCAAGGGCTCGACGCTCGCGCCGTACATCGAGAAGACGTACTACGAGGACCAGCAGCAGGCGTACGACCGCTTCAAGCAGCAGTTCAAGGACTCGCCTGCCACGGAGTTCGTCAAGCCCGAGTACCTCAACGAGACGTACTGGGTGAACCTCAAGAACCCGTCGCAGGCGGACGTCCTGCAGGAGAGCCTGTCGAAGGTCGCCGGCGTGCAGAGCGTTGTCGACCAGCGTGGGTACCTGCAACCGATCTTCAACCTGTTGAACGCGTCCTCCTACACGGCCATCGGCATCGCGGCGCTCATGCTCGTCGCGGCCGTCCTGCTGATCGCGACGACGATCCGGTTGTCGGCGTTCAGTCGACGGCGAGAGCTCGGCATCATGCGACTCGTGGGTGCGTCGAACCGGTTCATCCAGACACCCTTCGTGCTCGAGGGGGTGATCGCGGCGGCCATCGGAGCGGTCCTGGCCGGTGGTGCGATCACCGCTGTGGTCTGGTTCTTCGTCCGCAACTACCTGACGAAGCGATTCTCCGGCACCGCGTTCATCGGGATGAGCGACGCGGCGGTCGTCGTGCCGGCGGTGATCGTCATCGGGGTGGTCCTCGCGGCGGTGTCGGCGTCGATCGCGATCCGCCGGTACCTCAAGGTCTAGCCGAACGGTCCGTGCCGCGCGGTCGCGTGGCCGCGCGGACTGCCACCACGCGGACGGGCGGCGCGCCGGGAAGGTGCGCCGCCTGTCCGGTGTTCGCTAGTCTGTAGGGCTGCACCCCCGCAGCGACCGTTCGAGAGGAGACGCGCATGGCGAAGGAACGCGGCGAGAAGATCGTGGCGACCAACCGTCGCGCGCGCCACGACTACCTGATCGAGGACACGTACGAAGCGGGCATGGTGCTCTCGGGCACCGAGGTGAAGTCGCTCCGCGAAGGGCGTGCGTCGCTCGTGGACGGGTACGCCTTCGTCGACGGGGGAGAAGCATGGCTCGATGCCGTGCACATCCCCGAGTACACCGAGGGGACGTGGAACAACCACGCCCCGCGGCGCAAGCGGAAGCTGCTCCTCCACAAGCAGGAGATCGTGAAGATCTCGCACAAGACCCAGCAGGGCGGCTACACGCTTGTCCCGCTGCAGATCTACTTCCACGACGGTCGTGCCAAGGTCGAGATCGCGGTCGCGAAGGGCAAGCGCGAGTTCGACAAGCGCCAGGCCCTGCGCGAGAAGACGGACAAGCGTGAGGCCGAACGGGCCATGCGCAGCCGGAACCGCCTCGGAGAGTAGCGGCGCGAGCCGTTCCTCGGTAGACTGAACAGCTGCGTGCGAGAGCGGGCATTCAGAACTCCACAGTGTGACAGCGGCTCGCTGTTCGGCCCCCATGGGGATGATCGGTTTCGACATCGCCTGTGTGCCGACGGGAAGCGGGCCGAGGACCCACGGTTATCTCGTTAACGATCCGTGGAAAACAACAAGTGCCAATTCCAAGCGCACTGACTTCGCTCTCGCTGCGTAAGCAGCCCAGCACATGAAGTCCGTCGGCCAGGTGATCGTCTCCTAACCTGAGTTCCGGCGTCATCCAGGGGGCTTGCTGCACGGTTGCGCCTCAGGGCCGTGCGGGACTTGCACTGAGACTGGGCCCGTCGTCCTAGAAGCCGGTAGCAAAGGACGGGGCCGAGCAGAACGAATCATCCGGATACGCCCGTAGAAGACGTCGAATTGCAGCGATGGACGGGGGTTCGATTCCCCCCATCTCCACCATCGCCGGACGACGGCCGCTGTCACACTCGTGGACACCACGAAATCAGACCCACCAGGGCAGTTCACCTCGGAGGACTACGCTCCGGGCAAGGCGCGAGGACACGCCCGCGCCGCCCGTCGAGTGGAAGGTCTTGTCGTGCAGGAGATCGCGATCCGTGTCCGGCTGCGAGAGCAGGAACGAGTCGGCCTGGCCGAGTACGAGCGCATCGTGGGGTCCGTGGCGACCGTCGCAGCGCTCACGGCATGGTTGCCCACCCCCGACGCCCGCCTGGTGATCCGCGGCCGTGGTGCAGAACCGGTCCGCCTCGAGACGGTGTCGTACGGGTCGACGTTCGAGATGCTCGTGGTCCTCGACCAGCGCAGCGCCGCCGTCGAGCGGGCCGCCGCGACCGTGGCCGCCCTCATCGAGTCGGTGCGGTACGAGCACGTCGAGGACGACGTCTCCGGTGTCGCCGGCGAGCTCGACCGCCTCGACCGTTCCGCGCCCCGTGGACGCTCGGTTGCCGAGCGGTCCCTCCGTGCGTTCCTCGAGGGGGCACGTGCCGACGTGCTGGCTCGCAAGAGCACGACGCGCCTCCGTGCAGCGTCCGCGCTGGTCCGACTGGCCGAGGACGCCGCCGAGATCACCGTCGAACGCGTCGAGGACGCGCTGGCGTCGGAGCTCACGGAGCGGCCCGTCGACGTCCTCGCCGACACCGGCGCCGCGGTCGTCGTCGAGCCCGTGGACGGGATCGAAGCGCCGGAGGAACCGTCGAAGCGGGACGAGCCCGGCTCTGCCGACAAGAAGCAGGCGAAGAAGAAGTCCAAGGACAAGGACAAGGACAAGGACGACAAGAAGAAGCCGTCGAAGAAGAAGTCCAAGGACAAGGACGACAAGAAGAAGCCGAAGAAGAAGGCGAAGAAGAAGTAGCCTGAGTGCTTATACAGGGCATTTGTTTCCACCTCGTTAACAAATCGTCCGAGATCGCCACCAAGTGCCAGAGTCGATGACCACGACCCCTGAAGAAGGGGTCGTGGTCATCTCGACAGGAGCAACAGTGGCAACATCGACAGCACAGGCGCTGCCCGACTCAGGGCTCAAGCGCAACGTCGGCTTCATCGGCCTCATCTGGGCCTCGACCGGTTCGATCATCGGATCCGGATGGCTCTTCGGCTCGCAGGAAGCACTGAAGACCGCCGGTCCCGCCGCGATCATCTCGTGGCTCATCGGCGGCGTCGCGATCCTCGTCCTCGCACTCGTGCACGCCGAACTCGGCGGCATGTTCCCGATCGCGGGTGGAACAGCGCGGTTCCCCCACATCGCGTTCGGTGGCGTCGCGGGCGCATCCTTCGGCTGGTTCTCGTGGCTGCAGTCCGTGACGGTCGCCCCGATCGAGGTCGAGGCGATGATCAAGTACGCCCAGCACTGGGAGTTCGCCCATCCGTGGTTGCACACCACCACGATCGACGGTGAGACCCAGCAACTCCTCACCGGCTCCGGCATCGCGGTCGCCATCGTCCTGATGGCCGTCGTGACCGTGATCAACATGCTGAGCGTCCGGATCCTCGCGAACACGAACTCGGCCGCGACCTGGTGGAAGGTCGCCATCCCCCTGCTCGTCATCATCGTGCTGGCGTTCAGTGGCTTCCACGGCTCGAACTTCACCGCGGCGAACGGGTTCATGCCCGAGGGCGCGAAGGGCATCCTGGCGGCAGTGTCGACGTCGGGCATCATCTTCGCGTTCCTCGGCTTCGAGCAGGCGGACCAGCTCGCGGGCGAGGCGAAGAACCCGAAGCGGGACATCCCGCGCGCCGTCATCGGTTCGGTGCTCATCGGGCTCGTGATCTACCTGCTGCTGCAGATCGTGTTCCTCGGCGTGCTGCGCTCCGACGCGATCCGGGGCTCGTGGGCGACCGCGGACTTCACGAAGTACACCGGTCCGTTCGCGGACATCGCGATGGCGGCGGGCATCACCTGGTTGGCCGTGGTCATCTTCATCGACGCGATCATCTCGCCGGCCGGTACCGGGCTCATCTACGTCACGGCCACGTCCCGCATCTCCTACGGGCTCAGCCGCAACGGCTACTTCCCGAAGGCGTTCGAGTGGACGACGAAGCAGGGTGTGCCGTGGGTCGGCCTCATCGTGGCGTTCGTCGTCGGGTGCGCCTGCTTCGCGCCGTTCCCGTCGTGGCAGGGCCTCGTCAGCCTCATCACGAGTGCGTCCGTCCTGATGTACGCGGGGGCGCCGCTGGCGCTCGGTGCGTTCCGGAAGCGCATCCCCGAGATCGAGCGGCCGTACCGCATGCCGATCGCGTCGGTGCTGTCGCCGATCGCGTTCATCGTCGCCAACCTCATCATCCTCTGGACCGGGTGGGACACGGACTGGAAGCTCGGCGTCGCGATCCTCATCGGCGCCGTGGTGATCATCCTGAACAACGTGTTCCGCGGCGCATCGAGCGTCCGGCCGCGCTGGGACTGGAAGGCGGCGCAGTGGCTGCTGCCGTACCTGATCGGCATGGGGCTCATCGTGTTCCTCAGCGACTTCGGTCCGCTGACGCACCCGGTGTTCCCGCTGTGGATCGACATCGTCGTGGTCGCCGTGTTCTCGCTGGTGGTCTACTACTGGGCGATCAACTCGGCGTCGCCGCGTGAGGAGATCCTCCGGACCGCCGAGGACGTCCGCGACACCGAGGAGTCGTCCGTCGTCGAACCCGTCCACCACTGACGAGAGCGCAGGAACGGCGACCGGTACGGGTGCCGGCTCGCCGTTCCTGCGCACTCGCGGCCGGCAGGCGACCAGCAGACGGACGGGAGGCTCGTGGCGGCGCCGCCACGAGCCTCCCGTCCGTTGCGTGACGCGACTAGAAGTCGAACAGGTTCGCGCGGATCCCGCCGGCCCCGTACTCACGCCGGAGCAGCCCACGCTGCCGGAGCACCGGCACCAGGTCACCGAACATCCGGTACACCTGCGCCGGGTGCAGGTCGCCGGAGAAGATGATGCCGTCGTTGTCCGCGTCGGACCCGAGCTCCTCGATGAAGTCCGCGAACTCGTCAGCGGTGCCGACGAAGCCCGCACGATCGGAGACCCGACCCTTCCTGGCCTTCCTGGTCAGGAGTTCGCGGAGCGGAGCGTCGGGCGTGTCACCGACCAGGCCGCGGATCGTCCCAGCGGAGACGTGGTCCCCGAAGGTCCCGTCCGGGATCGGCGCGTCGAGGTCGAGCGCGAGCAGGTCCGTCTCGGAGTCGCTCGACCAGGCGATCGCCGCCGTCCGGAGATCGTCGTCCGACGGGTGCCGCGACGCGTCGACGATCCGGTCGGCCTCTGCCGCCGAGACGGTGATCTCGGGCTTGAGGACGAACAGGATGCGCAGGTCGGCGGCGGTGCGGCCGGCCTCGAGCGCGGCGGCGATCACCCGCGCGCGGTAGTCCGACACCGCCGATGCGGACAGCGGCGCGAGCGCGAGCTGCACGTCGGAGTGCGTCCCGGCGAAGCCCAGCCCGCGACCGGAGCCGCCGGGGGAGACGACGATCGGGTCGGCGTCGAGCGGCAGCGCGTTGAGCGGGCCGTCAGCGGTGAAGTACGCGCCCTCGTGGTGGAACGCGTCGAGCTGCTCGCCGTCGGCGAAGTGCCAGTCCGGACGCGATCCGACGTACCCGTCGGACCCCCATGAACGCCAGAACCGCCGGAGCAGGGTGATCCACTCCTCGGCCCGGTCGTACGCCTGGTCGTGGGGGAGCGGTGGGAGTCCCGCGTGCCGGGCGCTGCCGACGTCCGTGACGACGTTGATCCCGAGTCGCTCGGACGACAGGTGCGCCAGCGTGGCGAACTGCCGAGCGGCGAGGTACGGCGGGGTGATCCCGGCGTTCACCGTCGGCGCGATGCCGATGTGCGAGGTCGCCGCGAAGAGGTACGGCGCGAGCAGCAGCGGGTCGTGCTTCGGGCCGCCGTACGCCTGGCGGATGCGGAGATCGAGCGTCGAGGGGTTCCCGAGCGAGATCGCGTCCTCCGCGATCACCAGGTCCATCCCCGCTTGCTCGAGGGCCCGGACGGACTGCTGGTACAGGTCGGGCTTCGTCCAGTCGTGGCCCCAGTCCCAGTCGGACCGGCCCCACGCCTGCGGGCCGAACCCGCGCGAGAAGAAGTACCCGAAGTGTTGCAGGTCCGCCATCTAGAGCTCCTCGGCGATCACGTGCCGCCCTGGGACCGAGTGTTCCAGGGAGGCGAGCTCCGTGTCGGAGCCGCGCCGAGCCTCCAGACCGCCCCGCAGTGCGGCGAAGCCGCGCTCCAGGTCGCGGATCAGGTCCGCGACGTCCTCGATGCCGATCGACAGCCGGATCAGTCCGTCGTCGATGCCCTGCGCCGCGCGTTCCTCCGGCGTCCGCCCGGCGTGCGTCGTCGTGGCCGGGTGCAGCACGAGCGAGCGGACGTCGCCCAGGTGGGTCATCCGGCTGAACAGCTGCACCGCGTCGATGAAGGTGCGCGCGGCCGGCTCGCCGCCGGCGAGCGTGAACGCGAACACCGACCCGGCTCCGCGGGGAAGGTACCGCTCCGCCAGGTCGTGGAACGGACTGGAGGCAAGGCCGGCGTGGTCGACGCTCGTCACCTCCGGCTGCTGGTCCAGCCATTCCGCGACGGCCAGCGCGTTCGCGCTGTGACGCTCCACCCGCAGGCTCAGGGTCTCGATGCCCTGGCGGAGCAGGAACGCGTTGAACGGTGACGGCGTCGGGCCGATGCGGGAGCTGATGACGTCGCGTGCGAAGACGACGTACGCGCGGTTCCCGTACTTCTCCACGTAGCTCTGGCCGCCGAGCGCGCGTTCCGGGGTCGTCAGGTGCGTCCACCGCTCCGGGGAGGCGGACCAGTCGAACGTGCCACCGTCGACGACCACGCCGCCGAGGCCGGAGCCGTGGCCGCTGAGGAACTTTGACGCCGAGTGGATGACGATGTCCGCGCCGAAGTCGATCGGTCGGACCAGGTACGGCGTCGCGAGGGTGTTGTCGACGATGAGCGGGACGCCCGCCCGGTGCGCGGTGTCCGCGACGCCCGTGATGTCGAGCACGTCGTTCTTCGGGTTCGGGATCGTCTCCGCGAAGAACGCCTTGGTGTTCGGGCGGACCGCCGCCGCCCACGCGTCCAGGTCGCGTGCATCGGCCACGAAGTCGACCTCGATGCCGAGCCGACCGAGGTTCTGCAGCAGCAGGCCGCGGGTGCCCTCGTAGATGCTCTGGGCGCTGACGACGTGGTCGCCGGCCTGCAGGAGCCCGAGGAACGCCACCGTCGCCGCCGCCTGGCCGCTCGACACGAGGATCGACTCGGCCCCGCGCTCGAGCAACGCGATCCGACGCTCGACGTCGGCGTTCGTCGGGTTGCCGAGTCGGGTGTACGTGTACCCGTCGTCCGTGCCGGCGAAGCGGTCGCGGGCCTGCTCGAAGTCGTCGAAGAGGAAGCCGGACGACATGTGGATCGCGGGAACCCTCGCACCGTGTGCGGCGTCGGGGACGAACCCGCCGTGCACCTGCTCGGTCGCGAATCCGTGGTCGTCGTTCGACATGTGGTACCTCCGTGTGCGTTGTCACGTACTCTCGCAGGCTTCGCTTCGCGGATACTCCTTTGCGGCGCTCCGTTACATCCGCGGGACCCTACGCTGGGAGCGTGAACCCGGATCGCGCCCTCCTCGACCGGATCGAGTCCGAGGCCGTGCTCGCTGGTCGTCCGATCGTCATCGGTGTCTCCGGCTACTGCGGGTCGGGCAAGTCGACGCTCGCTCGTGCGTTGGTCGACGCCGTTCCGGACAGCGTCCGGATGCGCGGCGACGACTTCCTCGACCCGGCTCGCTCGCACCGTCGGTCGTCGGACTGGGACGGCGTCGAGCGAGTCCGTCTGCGGGACTCCGTGCTCCGACCGTTCCGCACGGGACGCGGGGGATCCTTCCGTCGGTACGACTGGTCCGTGCGGTCGCTCGGCGAGCCGGAACCCGTGCCGACCGCCCGTGTCATGGTCGTCGACCTCATCGGACTGTTCCACCCCGACACCGCCGACGAGCTCGATCTGCGGGTGTGGTGCGACCTCCCGCTCGAGACGGCGGTCGCACGCGGGATGGCGCGGGACCGAGCCCTGGGGCGTCCGCACGACGTGCTGTGGCGCGAGGTCTGGGCGCCGAACGAGCGCGAGTTCGAGGAACGGTTCGCGCCGCGCTCCCGCGCCGACGTCGTCGTGCCCACCGACTGAGGCGCGGCAACGGCGCGGGGGAGCGGAAGCGCTGTGCCAGCATGAGGGCATGGTGGACGACGACGTGGACCTGGTCATCCGAGACGTGCGGCCGTGGGGAGGCGCGTCCTCGGACATCGTGGTCAGCGGGTCGCGCATCGAGTCCGTGCTCCCGAGTGGCACGGCATCGACGGACGGCGCGCGGATCGTCGACGGGTGTGGCGTGCTCGCGCTGCCCGGTCTGGTGAACACCCATGCACACGCGGACAAGAGCTGGTGGGGACACCCGTGGGAGTCGTTCGGCGGGGAGTCGACGACCGAGGGGCGGATCGCGCACGAGCGTGCGCGCCGTGACGACCTCGGCATCCCGAGCGTCGCCATCGCGAAGCGGGTGCTGCAGGAGTACCTCCGCACCGGGACCACACGGGTCCGGACGCACGTGGACGTCGACCTCGGCCTGGGACTGCGCGGCATCGACGCCGTGCGGGAGGCAGCAGCCGAACTCGACGGGGCGATCGAGCTGTCGATCGTCGCGTTCCCGCAGGACGGCGTGCTGCGTCGACCCGGTGTGCTCGACCTGCTGCGCCAGGCCGCGGCGAACGGTGTGGAGCACATCGGGGGCCTCGACCCGTCGCTCATCGACCGCGACCCGGTCGGGCAGCTCGACGGACTGTTCGACATCGCCGCCGAGCACGGGGGCGGGATCGACATCCACCTGCACGAACCGGCGGACCTCGGCGCGTTCTCGTTCGACCTGGTGCTCGACCGGGTGGAACGGCACGGCATCGCCCCGGGGAAGGTCAACATCGCGCACGGCTTCGCGATCGTGGACCTCGACCCGGTTCGTCGGCGTGACCTGCTCGCTCGGATGGCCGGGCTCGGTGTGACGATGACGACCGTCGCGCCCGTCCGGATGCGGCAGCTGCCCCTGCACGAGTTCGACGAAGCAGGGGTGCGGTTCGGGCTCGGCACGGACGGCATCCGCGACCTGTGGAGCCCCTACGGCGACGGCGACCTGCTCGGCATCGCGTGGCAGTACGCGCGCGGCGGCGGGTACTCGCGCGACGAGGACATCACGCGGGTGGTGGAGCTCACCACGCGGGACGGTGCCCGGTTCGTCACCGACGAGGAGCACGACCTGGTCGCAGGTGCCCGCGCGGACGTCGTGCTCGTCGACGCGGAGAACCCCATGGACGCACTCGTCCGCCGGGTGCCGCGGTCGCTCGTCGTCGCCGGGGGCCGGGTGTTCGACCCAGCCGACCTCGCACGCCACCCCTGGGAGTGAGGGCAGGCGCGTTCGGCGTCAGGAGTGTTCGCGCCGGGCGGTCGCAAGGACGGCGTCGAGGCGTCGGGCGAAACCGTCGGGAAGTGACCCGGGAAGTGCGTCGACGGGGAACCACCGGACGTCGTCGCTCTCGTCGCTGACCGTCGTGTCGGTGTCGCGGGGGACGATCGCGACGAAGCCGACGTCCCAGTGCGCGGCGCACGAGAACCCGCCGTGCAGGTCGTGCCGGTCGAGGTCGACGATGCGCGTGGCGGCGAGGTCGAGCGCGGCGATGCCGGACTCCTCTCGGGCTTCGCGGCGGGCGGCGTCTGCGAGCGAGGTGTCGCCCGGTTCGAGGTGCCCGCCGAACTGCACCCAGAACCGGCCTTTCCGGTGGAGGCAGAGCAGCACGTGCGCCAGGTCGGGCGAGAACACGAAGCAGGACGCCGTGAGGTGCTCGGGTCCGCCCGCTCGCCACAGCGCTGCGTCTCCGTGCTCATCGACGAACGCGAGGTACCGGTCACGGAGGGCGCTCGCGGACGCTTCGGCGAGTGCGCTGGCGACGTCGGTGGCGTGCATGGAGTCCATCGTGGCAGGCGCTAGACGAGCGCGCGGACGCCGGTGACGATCGTGTCCCAGACCTCGAGCAAGGGGCCCCGCGCGAGCCAGACCGCCGCGCCGTTGACGACCACGAACAGCACGAACCACACCGCGGCCGGCAGGCGCATCTCGGCCGCGGCGATGTGGAAGTCGGTCTGCACGCGGGCGCCGGTGAGGAGCCAGCGTGCGACCTGCACGACCGAGCGCAGGCCGTCCACCACGAACAGTGCACCGACCGCCGCGACGACCAGCACGGTCAGTTCGGACGGGCGGAGCGCGACCCACAGCGCCAGGACGTCGAAGCCGATCACCACGAGCAACCCGAACCAGTTCCGGACGAACACGAGCGCGACGAGCCCGATCACGCCGAGCACCACGACCGGGAGCCACCGCGACCCGTGCAGCACCCCGGTCAGCAGCAGTGCGCCGGCCCAGAGCGGCGCGCTGTACCCGGCGTAGAGGTTGAGGATCCGCACCAGCCAGCGCACGGCACCGGGGACACCCCCGAGCTGGACCCAGGCCTCACCCGACCCGTCCGGGCGGAGGTCGATCCGGCGGATCCGGCCACCGAACGGGACGACCACGACGCAGTGGCCGACCTCGTGGGCGATCGTGGCGGCGATCCGCGCGACCCGTCCGACCACGGGGGCGAACGGGAGCACGGCACCGACGAGGATCGCCACGAAGACGAGGGACGCGGAGGAAGCGGTGGACATCAGCCGCCACTGTGGCAGAGCAGCCTAGGAGGGCACCGAGGGCAGCAGCACGATCACGACGACCGTGGCGAGCACGGCGATCGCGGTGAGGACGACGAGGAACACCGTGAGGCGATTCATGGGCTTCGGCACGCCTACTCGACCGTCACCGACTTCGCGAGGTTCCGCGGCTTGTCGACGTCGCAGCCGAGTTGCAGCGCGAGTTCGCGGGCGAACATCTGGAGCGGCACGACGGCCTCGAGCGGCCCCCACGGTCCGGTCGGTCCGAGTGCCGGGACGTCGGAGCCCGGCCCGCCGATCGTGATCACGAACCCGCCTCGGGCTCGGACCTCGGCGATCGCGGCCTGCAGTCGGTGCTCACCGTGGTCGACGACCACGACGGGCGTGCCCTCGTCAACGAGTGCCAGCGGGCCGTGCTTGAGCTCGCCGGCCGGGTACGACTCGGCCCACCGGTAGCTGAGCTCCTTGAGCTTCAGGGCGCCCTCCGCCGCGTACGGCAGCCCGACACCCCGCCCGAGGAACAGGAACCCGGTGGCGTCCTTGACGCTCGAGACCAGCAGCGGGATCCGATCGGCGGCGACCTGCCCGGCTCGCTCGATGCGCGCCGGGAGCTCGCGGAGGCCCGCGACGTGTGCTGCCGCCTGCGCCGGGTCGATGCGCCCGGACGCCACGAGCGCGGAGATCATCGCCGCGACCCCGACCACCACCTGGGCGGTGAACGTCTTCGTCGCGGCGACCCCGATCTCGGGGCCGGCGTGGCAGTCCAGGACGGCGCCGGCCCGACGGGCGAGCGACGAGTGCACGTTGTTCGTGAGCGCGAGGACGGGGAAGCGGTCCGCGAAGCGGTCGAGCGCCCGGAGGACGTCAGCGGTCTCGCCGGACTGGCTGATCGCGACGACGAGCGTCCCGGGGCCGAGCACGGCCTGGTCCGCCTCGCTCGCGACGACGATGTCGGTGGGCACGCCGCCGATGCCGCGGAGCGCGGTCGCGATGACCTGTCCGGCGTTCAGGGAGGTGCCGCAGGCGACGATCGCGAGGCGGTGGAACCCGGGGAGCCCGAGTCCGACCCACATGCTGCCGTCGGCCGCGCGTCCGGCGATGCGGTCGACGATGGCGGCCACGACCGCCGGCTGCTCCTCGATCTCCTTCGCCATGTGGTCCGGGTGGTCGCCGAGGTCGAGCGCCGCGGCCGCGAACGGCGACGGCGTCGGGAAGGGCACCGGCACCGAGATCCCGGCGGATGACCAGTTCCACGACTCGCCGAGCTCGACGACGTCGCCGTCGCGGAGTGCCACGAAGGTCTCGCACCACTCGGCGATCGCGCCGACGTCGCTCGCGACGAAGTCGCCACGAGATGCTCGGGCGACGACGAGCGGCGATCGCTCGGCCGCGACGACCATGCGGTTCGTCCGGGAGTCGAGCACGACGATCGCCCACGAGCCCTCGAGCTGCGCCGTCGCGATCTGGACGGCGAGCATCAGGTCGGCGTCCACGGCGAGCGCGCGTTCGACGAGGTGCGTGATGACCTCGGAGTCGACGTCCGACGCGAAGACGTGTCCCTGCGCTTCGAGCATCGTGCGGAGGCGGTCCGCGTTCTCCACGATGCCGTTGTGCACGACGCTGATCCGGCCGGTGCAGTCCGTGTGCGGGTGGGCGTTCTGCTCGGAGACGCCACCGTGCGTCGCCCAGCGGGTGTGCCCGATGCCGGTGCCGGTCAGGGCGTCACCCGATCGGGCCGCGACGAGCGTTCGGAGGTCACCCACCCGGGACACCGACCGGATGGTCTCGGTGCCACCGGTTGCCGTGCGGACGGCGATGCCCGCGGAGTCGTACCCGCGGTACTCGAGCCGTTCCAGGCCGTCGAGGAGGTATGGGGTCGCGTCGTCGGTGACGCGGGCCGCGATGATGCCGCACATCGGATGTCCCTTCGGGTGGGAGGACGGTGGGGGAGCGGTGCAGGAGCGGGGTCGGCACCGACCGCCGCGTTCGGGTCTGCCACGCGATCGGGGCCGCCGGCCAGGACCGCCGCCCGTCCTCGGATCAGGCGAGGACGGACGACGGCGTACCTGGGCCGACGGTTCGGGTACCGATCGGGGTACCGTGGGCTGGCCTCCCGGGGGAGGCGCGGCGGTCGGTGCATGGACAGCATCACCGGCGGCGGTACCGGTGGACAACGCTCCGCGACGCTTGTTGCGGTTCTTCGCGCGGACCGTGCGAATCCGCGCGGTGGCGTGCGGTGTCACGCAACCCGCAGACGGACAGGAGGCCCGGTGCCAGCTGGCACCGGGCCTCCTGTGTGCGGATGCGGTGGTTCAGATCACGTGAGGAGCGCGACCAGGTGGGACCGGGACCGCGCCCCGACCTTGCGGTAGATCTGCGTCAGCCGCAGCTCGACCGTCCGCTGCGACATGTACAGCGACGAGGCGATCTCGCGGTTGCGGTACCCCTCCGTCACCTTCTGCACCACGGCACGCTCCTCGGCGGTCAGCGACGTGAGCACCGCTTGCGCGTCCGGCGCGCTCCGCGGCGTGCCGGGTGTCACCGGCGTCGACGCGGAGAGGAGTGCGCCGGAACGCACCCCGCCGGAGAACGGACCGGATCCGATCGCGTTGCCGCCGAGCGACGGCATGGCGACCGTCGACGCCGGCGTCGCGAGCGGTCGGCGGAGGCCCGCCGCCTCGTACGCCGCTGCGGCTGCTGCTCCGAGTCGTGCCCGGTCACCGGGTGCGCCGATCGCGGCGAGCGCCGCCAACGTCCTCGCCCGCTCGAACTGCGAGTCGGCCGGTTGGAAGATCTCCAGCGCCCGACGCCGCGAGGTGTCGCGGGTGGTGTCGTCCGCGATGAGCGCGAGGCTCCTCGCGAGGACCAGCGCACCCCACCTGGACGGTCGGGCGTGGTGGTCGGCGGCGAGACGCGCCGTGATGGTGCGCGCGTCGTCCGTTCGTCCGAGCCGCACGTACACCTCGACCAGGTCGCCGAGGTGCCGGAGCACCGCTGGGTTCCTGAGGCTGCGACCGATGGCGTCGGCCGCCTCGAGGGAGGACGCGGCCTCCTCGAGGCGCCCGTCGAGCAGCAGCACGCGGCCGCGGAGGGCGTACAGCTTCGCCGTCGCGCCCCAGAGCCGGTTGGTGGAACGCTGCCGCAGGCAGTGGTCGACGACGTCGAGCGCGTCGGCGGAGCGGCCCTCCGCGAAGTGCCGCCAGGCGACGGCGATCGCCCTGGACGGTTCGCGGAGGCGTTCGATGACGGCCGAGCCGGCCTCCCACACGTCGATCGCGCGGAGCGCCTGCCGGAAGTTGCCGGAGCGCACCTCGTTCTCGGCGGACAGATACCGCGCCGCCTCGAGCCACACCGGTGCGGTGGCGGTCGTCCTGGCGAGGACCAGGGCGAACACCCGCCGGGCGCTGCGGTAGCGCTCGGCGAGGCTCAGGGCGTGTGCCAGGAGGAGCAACGCCGGGTCGGACATGACGAGCAGTCGGTGCGCGGCGAGTCCCTCGTGCAGTTCGGCGTCCGGCGGCAGCGTGCCGTCGACCGCCGCCACGAGCTCGCGTGCCGCGCCGAGGATCTCCGCGGTGTGCGCGGAGGCACGGTCCTCGAAGGGCTCGGCCCGGTGCAGGAGGTCGCGTGCCTGGTCGATCTCCCACGCCTCGGCGCGGAAGCAGGCGACCATGGCGAGCAGCCCGGAGAGCGCGTCCGCGTCGCTGTCGTCGGCCGTGTCGACGGGCACCGAGAGCTCGTCGGCGTGCACGGCGTCCCCGCTGAGGTACTGCACCGAGTACTGCAGACGGAGCCGCCTGACCTCGTCGCGGAGTTCCCGGAACGGCCGGATCGCCGCCAGGTACCGTGCCGCGAAGCCGAGGAGCCGGTGCGCGAGCAGCGCTTCGGCCACGCCCAGCAAGGCGAGGTGTTCGATCTCGGACGCGGTACCGATGTGCAGGGCGCGCTCGGTGAGGGCGACCGCCGCGTGGGCGTCGCCGTCCACCGCGTACGACCGTGCGGCGGCGAGCAGTGCGACGGC
Organism: Curtobacterium guangdongense; assembly: GCF_049341845.1. NCBI lineage: Bacteria > Bacillati > Actinomycetota > Actinomycetes > Micrococcales > Microbacteriaceae > Curtobacterium > Curtobacterium guangdongense. The sequence continues at coordinate 21,025 of NZ_JBMPIT010000013.1, read as the reverse complement.
ATCTGGGACGTCGTCGACGAAGCTCGCGTGCCAAGCGGCCGAACGGTCGTCGTGCGCCGCTGCGCTCGTCGCCAGTGCGGTGTGCGCCTCGCGGCGGTCCCGTGCGGGCATGCTCCAGTACAGCGCGGAACGGACGAGCGGGTCACGGACGGCGATCGACGGTCCGCGGACGGTGGCGAGACCGGCGCCCACGAGGTCGTCGATCGCGTCCCGGTCCCAGGCGGCGACGCGCGCCGTCGGGACGAGGGCCAGTCGTGCGAGGACGTCCAGATCGCGTCCCGCAGCGGCTTCGAGGACGAGCGCCGCCGCAGCGGAGGTCGTCGGGGTCGGCCGCAACGGCAGCACGAGCGGCTCGGTGCCGACGAGCTGTTCACGTCGGAGCGCACCGATCTGCTCACGGAGCGCACCAGGGTTGCCGCCGGTCTCGTCGGCGAGGACGGCGAGGACACCGTCGTTCGCCTCCTCCGGCGCCATGTCGCGGGCGAGCACGAGCGCCTCGTCCGGCTGCAGCGGCTGGAGCCGGAGCATCGGGAGGGCCGCGAGCGGACCGTTCGACGGCACACGACGGACCGTTGCCACCAGGCGCATGGCGGTGCCGGCGAGTCGCCCGGCCAGGAACGCGATGAGCTCCTGGCTCTCGGCGTCCATCCGGTCGAGGTCGTCGATGAGCACGAGCGTCGGTGGGAGCGTCAGCGCGTGCACGGCGTCGAGGAAGTCGTGCGCTGCGGCGAGGCCCTCGTCGACGTTGCGGACCAGCCGCGCGATGTGCGCCGAGGCCCTCGGGTCGTCGAGTGCGGTGAAGAGGGATGTCACTCCGGACATGGGCCAACGGGCTTCAGAGCCGTTGACGCCGAGCCGGACGACGGGGATGGAGACGCGGTTCGAGACCGCGTCGAGGACGCTGGTGCGTCCGGAGCCAGGGTCGCCGACCACGACCATCGCGGACTCCCGAGGGAGTACAGCGAGGGCCGCGATCCGGTCGACCTCAGAACGTCGACCGGTGAGTTCCATGGGGACTCACCGGCCTCCGGGTCCGGAGGCGAGCGTGGAGACGGGACGGAGTGCGCCCGGGCGTGCTGCGCCCTGGGTCACTGCGGAGATCCGGGCGATCGTGCGGCGGGTGACCGCACGGGTGCTCGGACGCGAGGCGGCAATCAGATGCGCGCCGGACTGATCGTGGTTGGAATGCGGTCGAGTGAGGGTGCACTCGATCCTGCTCGGGAACGATGATGTCATCGTCTGTATCACCCCTCGGGTTAGGGTCTTCGACGAACACGACCGGTCCGGATCTGCTTCGGGACTAGGGATCCCGAGACGCCACCTGACCTGTCGTCTGGGGCAAAGATAACCCAGCAGATGCGCTGGTTGGCCGGTCCGCGCAATCGAATGTGAACGATGATCACCCCAGTACGGGGGGTCCTGCCCCGAGTCCGGGGGACGTGCTCCGTACTCTGTGGTACGCGATCGGGGTACGACCTGCATCGGTTCCGCCTGACGAGTCCCGGACTGCCGGGAGCGACTCGTCGCCGAGCTGGTCGTCTCGGGGTACGGGTGCCCGTCACGTGTCCGGGAGCCCCCCCGAACGGGGGCGATCCGATCGCTTACCGGCGGATGACCTCGACCACTTCGTCGTGGACGAAGCCGTTCGTCGCGAGGGCGCTGCCGTGCCAGGGACCGGGATCGCCGTCGAGCGAGGTGAAGCGGCCGCCGGCCTCTTCGACGATCGGGACCAGCGCGGCGATGTCCCACGGCTTCAGGTCGGGCTCGCCGGCGACGTCGAGGACACCCTCGGCCACCATCATGTACGACCACATGTCGCCGTACGCACGGGTGCGCCACACCTTCCGGGACAGGTCGATCAGCGGCTGCAGGCGGTCGTCGTCGTCCCACTGCTGGATGCTGTTGTAGCTGAGGCTCGCGTCGCCGAGTTCCGCGACTCCTGACACGTGCAACTCGCCGTCGAGCGAGTGCGCGCCGAGCCCCTGCGCGCCCCACCACCGCTTGCCGAGCGCAGGGGCACTGACGACGCCGAGGACCGGGCGACCGTCCACCGCGAGCGAGATGAGCGTCGCCCAGACCGGGACGCCGCGGAGGTAGTTCGCGGTGCCGTCGATCGGGTCGACGACCCACTGCCGGTGGCCTTCGCTCGTGGCCTCGGCGCCGGAGTCCGCTGTGGTCTCCTCACCGAGGAACGAGTCGTCCGGGCGCTCGGCCGCGATCCGCTCCCGCAGGGCCCGCTCGACCGCCTGGTCGGCGTCGGTGACGTGGGTGCTGTCGGCCTTCTTCGTCACGTGGAGGTCGGCCGCTCGGAACCGTTCGAGGCTGATCGCGTCGGCGGTGTCGGCGAGGGAACGGGCGAAGTCCAGGTCGGCGCTGAGGTCCACGGGATCGAGCGTAGCGGGGGTCAGGCCGCGACGACCTCTTCCTCCTCGAGGCGGGACACCTCGCGCTCGCGGGCGATGCGGGTGCGGCGGGCGACGAGACCGTGCACGACGACGCAGAGGAGTACGGCGCCGACCAGCCACAGCGTCAGCACGAGGGAACTCCGGCCGAGCGAGGCGCCGGGGAAGTACTGCAGGTCCTGGGCCGCCTGGAGCCACGCGGCGCCGGACCAGAACGAGTTGAGCGCTGCGAAGAACCCGGGCTGGAACGCCGGCTGGAAGATCCCGCCGGAGGATGTGAAGTTCAGCATCACGAAGAGCATCGTGAGCACCGGGGTGGTCCAGCGTCCGAGGATCGGGTGCAGGCCGATCCCGAGCCCGATGATGATCGCGTCGTACATCCACGCGAACAGGAAGATCTGCCACTGGTGCGTGGTGATGACCCCGTAGATCGGCCCGGCGATGACGATCCCGATGCCCGCGACGACGCCGGCGGTGGCGAGCCCGATCACCGCGGTCCACACCGTGCGGAGCCTCGTGGCGAACGCCGCGACCGCGATCGCCGACGCGTAGCCGCCGACGCTCAGGGCGACGAGCAGGAAGAAGAGGCCCTGGCCGGTGCTGTCCTGGTCCCCCGAGGGGACGACGTCGACGACGTGGAACGGCAGGTGCTGCTCGTACGCGATCGGCATGAAGATCTTCTGCGCCGCGGTGGCTGTGGTCTCGCTCGCCGCCGTGGAGACGTAGAGCGATGCGTCGGTCGCCGTCGGGGCGAAGACCGCTGCGAGCTCGCGGTCCCGGACCTGCTGCTTCGCCGAGGCGTCGCTGGCGACGACGTGTGCCACGAGGGCGCCGTCGGACTGGTCCGTCACGGACTGCGCGAACACCTGCGCGGTCGCTCCCTGGCCGACGATGCCGACGGGGAGGTCCTTCGGTGCGGGGGCGTGGAAGGCGCCGAGGTACGCCAGGCCCATGCCGGCCGCGAGGAACAGCGGCACGAGGATGTGCGTCGCGAAGGTCAGGAGCGTCTTGCCGAGGCCGGCGGGGCGGAGGACGTTGGGCGCACGGTGTGGGGGCCGGGGAGCGGCGTGGCCCCGGTGTGCGGACGCGGCGTCGTCGGCGCGGTCGGATGAGGCGGGAGCGTCGACGCGGGTCGGCGCAAAGTTGTACTTTGCAACTTCAGACACGAGTGGCAACTGTACAACTTCGTTGCCCGCTTGTCGACCGGGAGCGGATCGGACTGCGCTGAGATCGCACTTCGTGTCGGATCGCCTGAGCCCGTTCCGACACGAACTGCGATCTCACCGGAACAGCGCTACTCCGTGCCGGGGTCCGCGGCGCCCATGCCGGTCAGGAGCGCGCGGAAGGAGTTCAACCGCTCGATGCCCGTCGGCCCGAGCTCGCCGGCGTTCACCCGGTCGACGATCTCCCAGTCGTGCGCCTGGTCGAGCGGGATGCCGGTGTCCTCCAGCCCGGACTCGGACGGGGCGACGGGGATCGCGTGCGAGGCGAACGCCCGGAACACGTTCGCGGGGTCGACGTGCCCGAGCCCGAACGACCGGACGCCAGGCGTGTCGATGATCCACCCGCCGTCCTCGACCCGGAGCGCGATGGACGACGACGACGTGTGGCGCCCACGCCCGGTCACGGCGTTCACGACACCGGTTGCCCGCGTGGACCCGGTCAGGGCGTTCACGAGCGTGGACTTCCCGACGCCCGAGTGCCCGACGGTCACGGTCACCTCGCCGTCGAGGAGTTCGTGCAGGGCCTCGAGCGGGAAGTCGTCCTGGCGGCTCGTGACGATCCGGATGTCCAGGCACACGAAGTGCGCGAGGAACGGAGCCGGATCGGCGAGGTCGGTCTTCGTGATGCAGAGGATCGGGTCGAGTCCGGCGTCGAACGCGGCGACGAGGTACCGGTCGATGAGCCGGGTCCGGGGCTCGGGGTCGGCGGCCGCGACGACGATGAGCATCTGCGTCGCGTTCGCCACGACCACGCGCTCGACCTCGTCGCTGTCGTCCGCACTCCGCCGGAGCAGTGTCGTGCGCTCGGCGACCCGGACGATCCTGGCGAGCGAACCCTCGGCGCCGGAGACGTCACCGGTCAGGAACACCGTGTCGCCGGTGACGACGGACTTCTTGCCGAGCTCGCGCGCCTTCGTGGCGGTGATGAGCTCCCCGTCGACGAGCACGCCGAACCGACCGCGGTCGACGTTCGTCACCCAGCCCTGCGGCGCGTCGTCGTACGTCGGGCGGGTCTTCGTGCGGGGTCGGTTGCCCTTCGGGTTCGGGCGGACCCGGACGCTCGACTCGTCGTACTGGCCGTACGGCTCGTCCTCGTCCGCGTCACCGTCGACGTCGTCCCACCAGCTCATCGCGTCACGCCCCCAGAGAAGTCGACGAACCCGGAGAAGAAGCCGTCGCCACGAGCGCCGCCCACAGCGCCGGGAACTGCGGCAGCGTCTTCGCGGTCGACCCGATGTCGTCCACCGCGACGCCCTCCGTCACGAGGCCGATCACCGCGCCGGCCGTCGCCATCCGGTGGTCCTCGTACGCGGCCCACGCCGCGCCGTGGAGCCGGGCCGGCTCGATCCGCAGGCCGTCGTCGAGTTCGTGCACCGAGCCTCCCGTCCGGTTCACGTCGGCGGCGAGCGCGGCGAGCCGGTCGGTCTCGTGTCCGCGCAGATGGCCGATGCCGGTGATCGTCGTGGGACCGTCCGCGAGCGCAGCGAGCGCGACGAGCGCAGGGGCGAGCTCGCCACCGCGGGTCAGGTCGAGTTCCAGACCCGGGAGGGAGGCTCCGCCCAGCACCCCGACGCCGCCGTCGAACACCAGGTCGTCACCGTCCCGGGCCACGGTCGCGCCCCACAGGGGCAGGAGCGTCTCGAGATCGGCGCCGACCTGCGTCGTCTCCGTCGGCCACGTCCGGATCCGGACGGTCCCGCCCGCGACGAGTGCCGCGACCGCGAAGGGTGCCGCATTCGAGAGGTCGGGCTCGATGGTGACGTCGCGCGCGGCGATCGGTCCGGGGTGCACGATCCACTCGCCGACCGCGGGCTCGTCCACCCGGACGCCGCGTGCTCGGAGCGCCTCGACGGTCATCTCGATGTGGGGGAGGCTCGGGAGTCGCTCGCCCTCGTGCTTCAGGTGCAGCCCCTCGTCGAACCGGGGCGCGGAGAGGAGGAGTCCCGACACGAACTGGGACGAGGCACTCGCGTCGATGGTGAGCGTGCCGCCCCGGACCGATCCGGTGCCGGTGAACGTGAAGGGCATCGCGCCGTCGCCGTCGTCGGCGACGTCCACACCGAGGTCGACGAGCGCGCTGATGATCGCGTGCATCGGGCGCTTGCGTGCGTAGGGGTCGCCGTCGATCGTGACCTGCCCGGTGGCGAGAGCGGCGAGCGGGGGCAGGAAGCGCATCACGGTGCCGGCGAGCCCGCAGTCGACGCGGACGCCGCCGGTCATCGGCGCCGGCGTGATCCGGAGGTCGGGGCCGTACGGGTTCGGTGCGCCGTCGGGTTCGACCTCCTCGATGCCGACGCCGAGCTGCCGGAGCCCCGCCACCATCAGGGCGGAGTCGCGCGAGTGCAGGGGGAGGTGGATGGTGGACGGGCCGTCGGCGAGAGCGGCGAGGACCAGCTCGCGGTTCGTCAACGACTTCGAACCGGGCAGTGCGACGTCGCCGTGGAGCGGACCGGCTGCCACGGGGGCGATCCAGGGCGCGGCCTCGCGCCCGCTGCCTGCGGCGGCGTGGGAATGCGTCGTCTCTGCCATCGGTTCACAAGACTACTGAAACGATCGGGAGGACCCTTGGCGACAGCACTCGCACCCGCGCGGCAGCACCTGCCCACCGCGGTCACCGCGCTCGCTCTAGACTGGCCCGCGATGACGACCGACGAGCCACAGGCAGCACCGCACGACCTGGTCGAGGAGACCGAGGCGCAGCTCGACGCTGTGCAGGCAGAAGAGGACGTCGTCGACGCGACCACCGCCTCGGACGCCGAGCTCCGCACCCTGTTCGAGGACCAGGCGCTGCCCTTCATGGACCAGCTCTACGGTGCCGCGATGCGCATGACGCGCAATCCCGCCGACGCGTCCGACCTGGTGCAGGAGACCTTCGTCAAGGCGTTCGCCGCGTTTCGGCAGTTCAAGCAGGGCACGAACCTCAAGGCCTGGCTGTACCGGATCCTCACGAACACGTTCATCAACACCTACCGCAAGAACCAGCGGAACCCGTACCAGGGCACGATCGACGAGCTCGAGGACTGGCAGCTCGGCGGCGCGGAGAGCGTCACCCAGTCCATTTCCGCACGTTCCGCCGAGGCGGACGCGATCGACCACCTGCCGTCCTCCGCCGTGAAGGACGCGCTGCAGGCCATCCCGGAGGACTTCCGGATGGCCGTCTACTTCGCCGATGTCGAGGGGTTCTCCTACCAGGAGATCGCCGACATCATGAAGACCCCCGTGGGGACGGTCATGAGCCGTCTCCACCGTGGTCGCCGGCTCCTCCGTGGGCTCCTGGCGGACCACGCACGTGAGACCGGCATCGTCCCGGACGCAGCGTCGACGGCGACGATGCGCGGGCGGGGCCGGAAGGTTGCTGCGACCACCGGTCGCGACGGACGGAAGGAAGCGCGATGAGCGGCTGCGACTGCTCGAAGGCCAAGGCGGAGCTCGAGGAGTTCCTGCACGACGAGCTCTGCCGCGAGGACGCGGCGGACATCCGCGAGCACATGGACGGCTGCGAGGACTGCACCACCGAGCACCGCGTCAACGTCGTGCTTATGGAGACGGTCCGTCGTGCCTGCAAGGAGTCCGCACCGGAGCAGCTCCGGAGCGAGATCCTCGCGCGCATCCGGGTGGAGCAGGCGACACACTGACCTACACCGGTCACCGGCCGGCGGCGAACCGCTGGGCGATGGCCGCGTCGTCGAGCACCGTCGAGTGGACCCGGGCGGAGTCGATGTCGCCCGTGAAGGCGTACGAACCCGTCTCGGGCCAGCCTGAGAGCGTGCCACGAGCCGCGCGCCAGTAGCCGTCGTACTGTCGGAGTGTGACCGCGTCCGCGCGTGAGCCCTGGCGGACACCGTCGACCCAGAGGGTCATCGAGCGCGACCGGAACGTGCCGACGGCGTGGTGCCACTGGCCGTCGACGACGGTGGTACTGGACGCGACGGTGAACGCGAACCCGTTCGAGCCCTGCACGCCGAAGCGCACGGTGCCGTTCTTGTCGACGTAGAGGTGTCGGTCGCGGTAGGTCGAGGCGGCCGCCCGGTCCGACGTGAACCCGAAGATGCGTCCACCGTCGGCGCGCTCGGTACGGAACCACGCCTCGATCGTGAACTCCTGCGGTGCTGGTTCCGCGTTGTCGGCGATGGCCCATGCCTCGGCGTCGCCTCCGACACCGAAGCGCGCGAAGGGGTTGTCGGCGCAGCTGCCGTCGATCCTCGCCCCACCGGCGCCGACGAGCGACCCTCCCCGACCGTGACCACTCGAGTCGCTGACGGTGCGACCCTCCTTCTCGGAGAAGTCCCACGCCAGGTCCGCTGTCGACGTCGGGCCGTGGAAGCAGGAGAACGACGGGCTGCGGAGCGACGACGCGGTCGTCGTGGACCCGCTGAACGCAGCGTCCGCGGTCACGGTCAGCGCGATCGTCGCGAGTGTGACGGCCGCCACCAAGGGAAGCGTCCACGTGTCGGACGGAGCTGGACGGGTCGTGCCCGGTGCGATCGCGGCGGTGGCAAGGTCCCAGCGCGGCGTGCCGCAACGCGGGCACGGCGACCCTGTCCGGGCGGGACGGTCGGCGCCGCTTGCCGCGACGAGCACGGCGATCGCGGCGACCGCGATCAGGAGGCTCGACCACGCCCCCTCGCGGATCCACACGGTGGGCAGGCCGACCCCGGGGAACCGCAGCACGCCGATCCCGCGCACGGCATCCGAGTGCACCGTCGACCGGTCCGCCGCCGCGTTCGCGTCACCGCGGAGACGGAGCGCACCGTCCGACTCGATCCGCTCCAGTCGGTGCAGTCGGAGCCGGTCGTCGTGGTCCGGGTCCTCCACGAGGAGGACCCGACCCTGGGTGATCTGGTCGTCGCGTGCTGGCATCGCTGCGACCACGTCGCCGGTGCGGACGCCGGGCGCCATGGAGTCGGAGACCACGGTCGTCACGGCCCACCCGAACGCTCCGGGGAGCGCTGCCCACCCCGCGAGGAGCAGGATGGTCCAGAGCGCCGTCCGAGCCGTGGTGGCGACGAGCAGTCGTGACAGATCGCCCACGCACCATCCGGTGCGCGGTCGGATGGGTGATGTCATCGGCTGCTCCTCCCTCGTGGTTCGCTGTTCTCGCGGCTCGTTGGCTGGTTCCCGGCCAGGACTAGGCGGTCTGGGCCTCCCACACGAACGTGGTGCCGGCTTCGGAGTTCTGCGTCGTGTTCGGCGCATCGTCCGCGAGGTCGTACGAGAACCGGTAGGTCGTCGCCGACTCGCCGACCGATGGTGCCCAGTCGCCGACGCCGGTACCGAAGGAGGTCTTGGTGAGCAGGTCACCGAGGCTGCCGTCGTGCACCGTCGACTCGGCGGTGAACGTGGCGCAGTCGCCAGCGGTCGCGAGCGAACCGCGTTCGATGGTCATACCGACGTACTGCGCGAGAGCATCGTCGTCGGCCTGGTCAGCGGTGTAGAGCTGCACGGTCGTCGGGTTCGTCGTGGTGGCGGTGACGGTGATGCAATTCATCCCGGTCGACCCGGGGACCAGGTCGCCGGCGTCGAAGAGCGCTTCGCCCTGGAGGTCGTCGGTGAGGGAGACGCCGCCCGTGCGCCAGGCGTTGCCCGCGTTGTCGGTGGTGTCGGAGAACGCAGCGTACGACGCGGTCGCGATGACGGCTGCGCTCGCGACCACCGCGAGGGGGAGCGTGATCCAGGCGGCGGTGCGGCTGTGGCGTGCAGAGATGTGCATTGTCGATCCTGTCCTGAGGCAATCACCCCGGTGGTGATATGCCAACAGGATATATCAATATCGACCGATATGCCAGGTGTGACGAAACGCGATGGACCTGGCAGGTAGGGTCGCGTGCATGACCCTCTCCGTCGAGTCGATGACCACCTGGTCCGACGCGGACGTCGCTGACGTCACCGCCCTCGTCCGTCTGCTCGGTCACACCGTCGACGAACCCGCGATGCGATCGCGGCTCGCACGGCTCACCCCGGAAGCCGGCCACCGCACGTGGCTGGTGCGTGACGACGACGGCCGAGCCGTCGCCGTCGCCGGTGCGCAGGTCACGTGGGCGTACGCCTCGGACGAGCCGACGGCGCAGCTGCTCCTGCTGGTGGTCGACCCGTCAGCCAGGAGGCTCGGCACCGGTTCGGCGCTCATCAGCACCTTCGAGACGTGGGCGCGTGAGCAGGGCGCACGGCGGCTCTCCGCCGTCAGTGCTGCCGCCACCGACAGCGCCCACCGGTTCTACCAGAAGCGCGGGTACCACGAGGCCGGGGTGCGGTACACACGGATCGTGTAGGCGGGCCGGGGGCAGGGCGCGCGTGCCGGACGCGGCTTGGAACCCCGAAACGGACACAGCACCGCGGGATCCCGCGGTGCTGTGCCCGTTTCGGGGTTCGGTGGCTAGCCGAGCGCCTTCGTGATGACCTCGGTCGCCTCTTGCGCGGAGCGCTTCGAAGAGCCCGTCGCCGGTGCGGCGCTCGCGGCACGGGCCGCGACCGAGAGCGGACGGCCGTCGAGGTGCGGCGAGAGGTTCATGCACACGAACGGCCAGGCGCCCTGGTTCTCGGGCTCTTCCTGTGCCCAGACGACGTCGGCGTTCGGGTAGCTCGCGAGCACCGCGAGGATCCGTTCGAGGGGGAGCGGGGCGAGCTGCTCGAGCCGCACCAGGGCGACGTCGGTGATCCCGCGCTTCTCGGCCTCCGCGCGAAGGTCGTGGTGGACCTTGCCGGAGTGCAGCACGACACGGCGCACGGCACCCTTGTCGGTGATCGTGGCGTCGTCGATGACCTCGTCGAAGGTGCCGTTCGTGAACGCCTCGACTGGGCTCGTCGCCTGTCGGAGCCGGAGCATCGCCTTCGGGCTGAACACGACGAGCGGCTTCTGCGGGCGCTCCCACGCCTGGCGACGCAGCAGGTGGAAGTACGACGCCGGGGTCGACGGCCGTGCGACCACCATGTTGTCCTCGGCGCACAGCTGCAGGTAGCGCTCGATGCGGGCGGACGAGTGGTCGGGTCCCTGGCCCTCGTAGCCGTGCGGCAGCAGGAGGACGAGGCCGGAGCGCTGTCCCCACTTCTGCTCGGCGGAGGAGATGAACTCGTCGATGATCGTCTGCGCGCCGTTGGCGAAGTCGCCGAACTGCGCCTCCCAGAGCACGAGCGCCTCCGGGCGTTCCACCGAGTAGCCGTACTCGAACCCCATCGCCGCGTACTCACTGAGCAGGGAGTCGTAGATGTAGAAGCGCGCCTGGTCCTCGGTGAGGTTCGACAGCGGCAGCCACTCCTGGCCGTTCACCCGGTCGTGGAACACCGCCTGGCGCTGCACGAACGTGCCACGACGGGCGTCCTGCCCGGCGAGCCGGACCGGCTTGCCCTCGGTCAGGAGCGACCCAATCGCCATGAGCTCCGCCATCGCCCAGTCGACGCCGCCCTTGCGGGTCATGTCGGTGCGCTTCGACAGCAGGGCCTGCAGCTTCGGGTGGATGGAGAACCCGGCGGGCGGGTTGCCGTGTGCGTCGCCGATGAGCTCGACGAGTTCCTTCGAGATCGCGGTCTCGTGGACGTCGTTCTCGGAGTCGTCGCGCTGCGCGGTCGGCCGCTCGAGTCCCTGCACGGCGCCGTCGTCGTCGACGGTGATCACCGGGATGGTGCCGGTCTGTGCTTCGTGCGTCTCCGCGAACGCGCGCTCCAGGCGGTCCTGGAAGTCGCGGTGGGCCTCGTCGTACTCCTCTTGCGTGATGTCGCCGCGGCCGACGAGGGCCTCGGTGAAGAGGGTGCGGACGGAGCGCTTCGCCTCGATGAGGTTGTACATGAGCGGCTGCGTCATCGAGGGGTCGTCGCCCTCGTTGTGCCCGCGCCGACGGTAGCAGACCAGGTCGATCACGACGTCGCGGTGGAACTCCTCGCGGTACGCGAACGCCAGGTCGGCGACGCGTGCGACGGCCTCGGGGTCGTCGCCGTTGACGTGGAAGATCGGCGCCTGGATCGTCTTCGCGACGTCGGTGGAGTACACCGAGCTGCGTGCCGACTCCGGCGGGGTGGTGAACCCGACCTGGTTGTTGATGACCAGGTGGACCGTGCCGCCGGTGCGGTACCCGCGGAGCTGGGACATCTGGAGCGTCTCGACGACGACACCCTGTCCGGCCATCGCGGCGTCGCCGTGCACGAGCACGGGGAGCACGCCGAACTCGCCGGCGGGCTTCCGGTCCTGCTTGGCACGGACGATGCCCTCGAGGACACCGTCGACCGCCTCGAGGTGGGACGGGTTGGCCGCGATCGTGATCGGGATCGACGTGCCGTCCGATGCCTTGAACACGCCTTCGGTGCCGACGTGGTACTTCACGTCGCCGGAGCCCTGGCCCTGCACGGCACCGGGGAGCGTGGTGCCCTCGAACTCGCGGAAGATCTGGCCGTAGGTCTTGCCGGCGATGTTGGTCAGCACGTTGAGTCGACCGCGGTGGGCCATGCCGATCGCGACCTCGTCGAGTCCGGCTGCCGCGGCGCCCTGGATCAGGGTGTCGAGGAACGCGATCGTGGACTCGCCGCCCTCGAGCGAGAAGCGCTTCTGGCCGACGTACTTCGTCTGCAGGAAGGTCTCGAACGCCTCGGCCTCGTTGAGCTTGCCGAGGACGCGCAGCTGCTCGTCCTTCGACGGCTTCGAGTACGGCACCTCGATGCGGGACTGCACCCAGCGGCGCTGTTCCGGGTCCTGGATGTGCATGTACTCGATGCCCACGGTGCGGCAGTACGCGTCCCGGAGGACCCCGAGGATGTCCCGGAGCGGAGCACTCGTGGTGCCGGCGAGCCCACCGGTGACGAACTCGCGGTCCAGGTCCCAGAACGTCAGTCCGTGGCTCTCGATCTCGAGGTCCGGGTGTGTGCGCTGTCGGTACTCGAGCGGGTCGACGTCGGCCATCAGGTGTCCGCGGACCCGGAAGCTGTTGATGAGCTCCTGCACGCGGGCCGTCTTGCCGACGCGGTGCGCGAGGTCGACGTTGATGTCGTTCGCCCACTGGATCGGCTTGTACGGGATGCGGAGCGCCGAGAAGATGCCCTCGTAGAAGTCGTGCTGGCCGATCAGCCGCTCGTGCACCTTCTTGAGGTACTCGCCGGACCCGGCGCCCTGGATGACGCGGTGGTCGTACGTGCTGGTGAGCGTGATGGTCTTGCCGACGCCGAGCTCGACGAGCGTCTTCGGCGACGAGCCCTGGAACTGCGCCGGGTACTCGAGCGCACCGGCGCCGATGATCGCGCCCTGGCCCTTCGTCAGGCGGGGGACCGAGTGCACCGTGCCGATGCCACCCGGGTTCGTCAGGGAGATCGTCGTGCCCTGGAAGTCCGTCGGCGTGAGCTTGTTGTCGCGGGCCCGCTTGACGAGGTCCTCGTAGGCGGAGAGGAACTGCCCGAACGTCAGGGTCTCGGCGCGCTTGATGCTCGGGACGAGCAGGGAACGGGTGCCGTCCTTCTTCGGGACGTCGATCGCGATGCCGAGGTTGACGTGCGCGGGCTGCACGACGAACGGCTTGCCGTCGCGCTCCTCGTAGAAGACGTTCTGGCTCGGGAAGTCCTTGAGCGCCTGGACCATCGCCCAGCCGATCAGGTGGGTGAAGGAGATCTTGCCGCCGCGGGCACGGCGCAGGTGGTTGTTGACGACGATGCGGTTGTCGATCATCAGCTTCGCCGGGATCGTGCGGACGCTCGTCGCGGTCGGGACCGTGAGTGATGCGTCCATGTTCGACGCGAGGGTCTTCGCCATGCCACGGAGCGGGGTGGCCACGTCCTCGTGGGTCTCGTCGTGGTCGTCGGCCTCGTCGTTCGCCTCGGCCGGGATCGGCTGGGGCGAGGGCTGCTTCGACGTGGTCTTCGCCTGGATCTGCCCGCCCTTCGCCTCGGCCCCAAGAGCTGCGGGCGCAGGAGCTGCGGGCGCAGGAGCTGCGGGCGCAGGCGATGCGGAAGCGGATCCTGCTGGTGCCGTGCCCGCGCCCTTGCCGGAGGTCTGGTGGTAGCTCTCGAGGACCGGCCACCACGACTTGTCGACCGACTCCTTGTCGGCGAGGAACTGTTCGTACAGCTCGTCCACCAACCACTCGTTCGCGCCGAATTCGCCCGCGGTCTCGTCAGTTCCGGTCAGATGGCTCGACACAGCCGATCGCCCACTCTCCGTCGATTGATGCTCGTGTGTGTCGTGCGGGGCAACCCTGCTCCACACAGGGGTCAAGCGTAGCCGTTTCCACATGTCCGTTCCGTGTCAGACCGAGGCATGTCGCCGAGCCGTACAGTGGGCGGCATGAGGTTCTACGAGACTCGGCCGACGCACGATCTGACCTACTCCGACGTCTTCCTGGTCCCGAGCCGTTCCGCGGTGACCAGCCGCTTCGACGTGGACCTCTCCGCGAACGACGGCAGCGGCGCCACGATCCCGATCGTCAGCGCGAACATGAACTCGGTCACGGGCCCGCGACTCGCGGCGACCCTGGCGCGTCGGGGTGGCCTCGGGGTGCTGCCGCAGGACATGCACCTGCAGGACCTCGACGCCGCGATCCGCTGGGTGAAGGAACAGCCGGTGGACTTCGACACCGCGATCGAGATGGGCGCCGACACCACCGTCGCCGAGACCCTCGAACAGCTCCTGCCGGTCGCCGGTCGCGGTGTGGTGGTGCGTGACGGCGAGGGGGAGTACCTCGGGTGCGTGCCGGCCACCCGTCTCGGCACCGCCGGCCCCGACGCCACGCTGCGCGACCTGCTCCACGGCGCGTCCACCGGCATCGACGCCGAGGACGCGGGTACGCCGCGCCACGTCTACGACGTCCTCACCGCCGCCGACGCCGACTTCGCACCGGTGACCCGGCACGGCCGCGTCGTCGGTACGACCAGCCCGACGAGCGCGATCCGGTCGAGCATCTACCGTCCGGCGGTCGACGCGTCCGGCCGACTCCGCGTCGCGGCCGCCATCGGCATCAACGGCGACGTCGCCGCCAAGGCCCAGGCCCTCGCCGCGGCCGGAGTGGACGTCCTCGTGCTCGACACCGCGCACGGCCACCAGGACGGCATGCTCCGCGCGCTCCGCACCGTCGCGGCGCTCGACCTCGGCATCCCGCTCGTCGCGGGCAACGTCGTCACCGCCGACGCCGTCCACCACCTCGTCGAAGCCGGAGCGTCGATCATCAAGGTCGGTGTCGGCCCCGGCGCGATGTGCACCACCCGCATGATGACCGCGGTGGGTCGACCGCAGTTCTCCGCCGTGCTCGAGACCGCGGCGGCCGCCCGGTCCCTCGGCGCGCACGTGTGGGCGGACGGTGGCGTGCGGTACCCGCGCGACGTCGCACTCGCACTGGCCGCGGGCGCGAGCGCCGTCATGATCGGCTCGTGGTTCGCGGGCACGCTCGAAGCCCCTGGTGTCCTCCGTCGCGACGCGAAGGGCGCCGCGTACAAGGAGAGCTGGGGGATGGCGTCAGCGAAGGCGGTGCGCGAGCGCTTCGAACGGCTCGACCCGTACGAGCGTGCGCGCAAGGCGCTCTTCGCCGAGGGCATCTCGTCGTCGACGATCTACCTCGACCCGGAGCGGCCGAGCGTGGAAGACCTGCTCGACATGATCACGACCGGTGTCCGCAGCTCCGCCACGTACGCCGGTGCGACGAGCCTGGCCGAGTTCTCCGACCGCGCGCTCGTCGGCATCCAGTCCGCCGCCGGGTACGAAGAGGGCAAGCCGCTTCCCGTCAGCTGGTAGCGGCCACGGACGGACGGGAGGCACGGTGCCAGCTGGCACCGTGCCTCCCGTCCGTCCGTGCGCCCGTCTCTGCCACGAAAGCGACAGTTCGGTGCGGAATGCCCGCCTGAACCTGTCGCTTTCGCGGGCGGAACGCGCGGCTAGCGGCGTCTCGTCGCGTCCTCGACGGTGCCCACGAGCTCCTCGAGGATGTCCTCGAGGAAGAGCACGCCCGTCGTCCGGCCGTCCGCGTCGAACGCGCGCGCCACGTGACGTCCGGCTGCGCGCATCGTCGCGAGTGCGTCCTCGAGGTCCATCTCGGTCCAGAGCGAGATGAGCTGCCGGATGCGCTTCGGCGGCACCGGGTCGTCGAACTCGTCCGGACGCAGGTCGATGACGTCCTTGACGTGCACGTAGCCGGTCGGCTCGCCCGTCTCACCGATCAGCACGTAGCGGGAGAAGCCCCGCTGCGCGACCGCACGCTCGACGTCGCCGGGGGTGGCGTCCTCGGGCAGGGTGACGAGCTCGGACATCGGCACCGCGATGTCCCTGACCTTCTTCTCGGTGAACTCGAACGCCATCTTGAGCGTGCCGCCGTCGTCGGACAGGGTGCCCTCGCGACGGGACTGCTCCACGATCGTCTGCACTTCCTCGACGGTGTAGGCGCTGACGGCCTCGTCCTTCGGCTCGACCTTGAACAGCCTGAGCACGGCGTTCGCGACCTCGTTGAGGCCGACGACGACCCAGTGCAGGCCGTGCCCGATGTACCAGAGCGTCGGCACGAGGAGCAGCGCGGCACGGTCGGGCATCGAGAACGAGATGTTCTTCGGGACCATCTCGCCGAACACCACGTGCAGGAACGAGACCAGCAGCAGGGTGAACACGAACGCGACGATGCCGATGACCTCGACGCTCCACCCGGTGAGGTGCAGCGGGACCTCGAGCAGGTGGTGGATCGCCGGCTCGGAGACGTTGAGGATGAGCAGCGAGCACACCGTGATGCCGAGCTGCGTGGTCGCGAGCATGCGGGTGGCGTGCTCCATCGCCCACAGCGTCATCTGTGCGGCGCGGGAGCCCTCTTCGGCGCGGGGCTCGATCTGGGAGCGGCGGGCGGAGATGACGGCGAACTCCGCCGCGACGAAGTAGGCGTTGCCGAGCAGCAGCACGACGAGCCAGAAGATGCCCCACCAGTCGGAACTCATCGGGTGGCCTCCTTCTGCTTGTGCTTCGTGGGCGTGTTCGGGATGGTGACGCCGCCGGGCGGGGTGTCGGTCGGGGTCGGGGTCCAGCGGATCCGGTCGATCCGGCGTCCGTCGAGGCGTTCGACGCGGAACACGCCGTCCTCGAGCGGGACCTCGTCGCCGACGACCGGCAACCGGCCGAGCGTCGCCATGATGAACCCGCCGACGGTCTCGTACGGGCCGTCCTCGGGGACCTTGACCCCGGCGCGGTCCTCGAGCTCGTCCGGGCGGAGGAGCCCGGGGAACGTCAGCCAGTTGCGGGACCGGACCACGTCGATGCGTGCCCGGTCGTGCTCGTCGGAGACCTCGCCGACGATCTCCTCGATGAGGTCCTCGAGCGTGACGACCCCAGCTGTGCCGCCGTACTCGTCGACGACGATCACCATTTGGTAGCCGCGACCCCGGACCTCGGTGAGGAGGGTGTCGCCCGGCATCGTCTCGGGAACACGTTCGGCGTCGGTCATGAGCGCACCGACCGGGACCTCCGCGCGCTTCTCGCGCGGGACGGCGACGGCCTGCTTGACGTGCACGATGCCCACGACGTCGTCCGCGTCCTCCTCGATGACGGGGAAGCGGCTGAAGCCGGTGCGACGTGCGAGCGCGATGACGTCCTCGGCCGACTCGGACACGCGGATCGTCGACAGGCGGGGCCGCGGGGTCATCACGTCGCTGGCGTCGAGCTCGGAGAACGACAGCGTGCGCTGCAGGAGCGTCGCGGTGTCCTGTTCGAGCGAGCCCTCCGACGCGGACCGGCGGAGCAGCGAGGTGAGTTCCTCGGCGCTTCGCGCACCGGAGAGCTCCTCCTGCGGCTCGATGCCCATCGCGCGGAGCACGGCGTTGGCGGTGCCGTTCAACACGGCGACGGCGGGCTTGAACACGGTCGAGAAGGCGATCTGCAGCGGGACCACGAGCTTCGCGGTCTGCAGGGGCAGCGCGAGCGCGAAGTTCTTCGGCACGAGCTCGCCGAGGATCATTGACAGCAGGGTCGCGATGACGAGCGCCACGATCGACCCGACCGTCTCGACGATGCCCTCCGGCAGGTTCATCGCGAGGAATGGGGCCTCGAGGAGCTTGGCGATCGAGGGCTCGAGCAGGTAGCCGGTCAGCAGCGTGGTGAGCGTGATGCCGAGCTGCGCGCTCGACAGGTGTGTCGAGGTGACCTTGAGTGCGCCGATGACGGGCGCCAGGCCGGCCTCGCCGCGGTCACGGCGTGCCTCGACGTCGGCGCGGTCGAGGTTCACGAGCGCGAACTCGGACGCCACGAACACGCCGGTGCCGAGCGTCAGCAGGATGCCGCCGATCAGCATGACGATGTCGACGACGCTCATCGGGTCCACCCCCGCGGGGAAGCGGTGCGGGCACACGACGAGTCAGGGCAGCTCACCGAGTGAGCGCCGGATGAGTGATGGGGCGAAGAGCTATTCGGAGGATCGTCCACAGTGTCTGCAATCGTAGTGCCGCGCCGGGCGGCCTTTCCGAGAATCCGCCCTACTTCGTGACGGTTGCTCGGTGGTACTGCTGCGGCTCGTAGTCGACCTGCACACCGAGCTCGCGGGCTGCCCGCAGCGCGAACGACGGGTCGCGGAGGAACTCGCGCCCGATCATCACGACGTCGGCCTGGCCGGTCGCGACGATCTGCTCCGCCTGGAACGCGTCCGAGATCATCCCGACGGCGATCGTCCCGATGCCGGCGCCCTGCTTGACGGCGGCCGCGAACGGCACCTGGTAGCCGGGGCCGACGGGGATCGGCGCGCTCGCGACGTTGCCGCCGGTCGAGACGTCGGCGAGGTCGGCACCGTGCTCCGCCGCCCAGCTCGCCACCTGGACGACCTCGTCGAGCGTCAGCCCGCCGTCGGTCCAGTCCGTCGCCGAGAACCGCACGACGACGGGGAAGCCGTCCCCGACCTCGGCGCGGACGGCGTCGACGACGTCGAGCAGGGCACGTGCGCGGTTCTCGAGCGACCCGCCGAAGTCGTCGGTGCGGTGGTTGCTCAGCGGCGAGAGGAACTCGTGGAGCAGGTACCCGTGTGCGGCGTGGATCTCGACGAGGTCGAAGCCCGCCTGGATCGCACGACGGGCCGCTGCGGCGAAGCCGAGCGCGACCAGACGGATGTCCTCGGCTCCGAGCTCGCGCGGGACGTCGTAGCCGGGGAACGCGACGGCCGACGGTGCCACGGCGGTCCATCCACCGTCCGAGGCCGGCACGGTGCCCTGCGTCGGCGACCAGCTGCGGTACGTCGAGGCCTTGCGACCGGCGTGCGCGAGCTGCACGCCGGCGGCGGCGCCCTGCGAGTGGATGAAGTCGACGATCGGCCGGAACGCGTCGCGCTGCTCGTCGTTCCAGAGGCCGAGGTCCTGCGGGCTGATCCGGCCCTCCGGCACGACGCCGGTGGCCTCGACGACGACCGCGCCCGCGCCGCCCTTGGCGAACCCGCCGAGGTGCACGAGGTGCCACGGCGTCGGGACACCGTCCTGCTGTTCGACCGAGTACTGGCACATCGGGGAGACCCAGATGCGGTTGCGGACCGTCAGGTCGCGGATGGTGATCGGTTCGAACAGGGCGTGCGTCACGCGGTTGCTCCTTCGGTCTCCGACAGGCGCTCGAGGAAGCTCCGCAGCCCGGCCGGTGAGGTGTAGTGGTGGCCGACCGCCCCGATCGCTTCCGCACCGGTGGCGTTCTCGGCCCTGTTGTCCACGAACACCATCTGCGCCGGGGTGATTCCCAGCCGGTCGCACGTGGTGCGGTAGATGGACGGGTCGGGCTTCAGCACGTGCTCCTCGGCGCTGACCACGACGGTCTCGAACATCGACGCCATCGGTGAGCGGCGGTAGGGGTCACCGAAGTCGAACCCGGCGTTCGACAGCAGGGCGATGCGGGTCCCGGCGTCGTGCAGCTCCTCGACGAGGTCGAGCACGTCGGGGTCGACCTCGAACCAGCCGGTGAAGTCGAGGGCCCAGAAGCGGTGGACCTCGCTGACCGACCAGGTCCGACCGGTGCGTGCAGCGATGGCGCGCCAGTAGTCGAGCACCGAGAGGTCGCCGCGGTCGAGCTCGTGACGGAGCTCCTGGTACACGGGGAAGAGCTCGTCTGCGGACAACCCCGTCGCCGCGAGCAGTGCGTCCCTGGCCGCGTGTGGTGTCCGGCTGATCACCTCGCCGTAGTCGAAGACGACGACACGACCAGGCAGGAACAGGCTCATGCGCTCCACCGTAACGTGGTGGTGGTGAACGACTTCGTGCCCGTCTCCCCGTCCGATGCCGCCTCGTGGATCACGGTCCCGACCGGCGACACGACGAAGTACCGGCGGGGGGTCCTCGGCGTCGCGACCGGGTCCGCCGCCTACCCCGGTGCCGCGGTCATGGGTGTCGACGCCGCCGTGCACACCGGGGTCGGCATGGTCCGGTACGTGGGGCCGTCCCGTGCGACGGACTCCGTGCTCGCCCGCCGCCCCGAGGTCGTGTCCGGCGTCGGGCGCGTCCAAGCGTGGCTCGTCGGGTCCGGCATCTCCGCGGGCTCTCTCGAGGACCTCGACGAGACCACCGCCGACGCGTTCCGGCACGCGTCCGACGACGGCGTGCCGGTCGTCGTCGACGCCGGGGCCATCCCGCTCGTCGACCTCGGCGCGCTCGCCGTGCTGACCCCGCACGCCGGGGAGCTCGCTGCGCTGCTGCAGGTGTCCCGGGACGCCGTCGAAGGTGACCCGCGGGGGTCGGCACTCCGCGCGGCCGAGCGGACCGGCAGCGTCGTGCTCCTCAAGGGGGCCGACACGCACGTCGTCACGCCGGACGGCTCGGTGCGGCTCGTGGCGTCGTCCGCCACGCCGTGGCTCGCCGCCGCGGGCGCCGGAGACGTCCTCGGCGGAGTGCTCGGTGCGCTCGTCGCCGGTCGGGCAGGTCGGGGCGAGGTCGGTCCTGAGGAGCTCGCGCACCTCGCGGCCGCCGCGGCCGTCGTGCACGGCACCGCGGCGCGGCGTGCGTCCGGGGGCGGGCCGTTCACGATGACGGCGCTGGTCGAGGCGCTGCCCGGCGTGGTCCGCGACCTCGCCGTCACCGGGGACGCCACCGTGTGACGCACGCTGTCGGCTGATTTGTGCCGGCTGGCTCGCGCGCACTTGTGCACCGATCGGAGCCCGACTCGGAACGACAGCGCCGCTGTCGTACGACGTCCGCGTTGTCGTCGCACCACGCGCGCAACTGTTGCGGGCGCGACGAGTTCGTGGTGCGGCCACGTGCTCTGGTCGCGGCCACGGCCGGACGGGAGGCTCGGTGCCGGACGTGCGCCGAGCCTCCCGTCCGGTGGGTGGTGCGACCGGGCGACTCCGAACGACAAGCGCGCTGTCGTACGACAGCTTGGGTTCATTCGGTGGTCGCAACACCTTGAGCGATTGGGGTGGTTGTGGTGGGTCGCCAGGCAGCGTATTCGCGGGAGTTTCGTGCTGTGTTCTTCGGGGTGTTGCGACGCTCGGGGACGCTGACGGAGGCTGC
>NZ_JBMPIT010000012.1:0-77784 GCF_049341845.1 Curtobacterium guangdongense | reverse complement strand
CTCCCGCCGAAGCACTCAAGCAACTACTCTCACGACCAACAGAAACAGGTGTTGCAACCACCACCTGAATCCACCCACCGATCTTGTCGCTGATTGCGCTTGCACGGACCCTCCACAGCCTGGAGGCGCGACTCACCTTCCACAGATCGGCGCCGGCGGACCTGCGCTCGCCTCCCCCGCTCCAGGCTGGTCACGTGATCCGCCCCACCTTGGCACCCGCTCTCGTCGCCGGAGCGCTCGTCGCGCTGGGCGGGTGCGACGTCGGGAGCGCCCGGTCCCCCGACCCGCCGGCAGCGGCCCACGCGGCGACGACGATCATCGTCGGGGACGCCGCGGCGCCCTGGGTGTGGCCCACCGGGGTGCGGGTGGTCGAGCGCGGGTGGGAAGCCCCCGCCGACGACTACGCCGCGGGACACCGCGGCATCGACGTGCCGGCGGCCATCGGCACAGCGGCGGTCGCGGTCGATGACGGCATCGTCGCCTTCGCCGGGTCGGTCGCCGGGCGGCCGGTGGTGACGATCGACCACGGCGCGGGGCTCGTGAGCACGCTGGACTCGGTCGCCCCGGTCGTCATGGCCGGCGATTCCGTGCGGCAGGGATCGGTCGTCGGACACGTCGCGGTCGGGCACTGTCCAGCGGGTTCACCGTGCGTGCACCTCGGCGCCCGCGTCGACGATCGGTACGTCGACCCGACGCCGTACCTGCCCGCACCGGAGTGGCCCGTGCTGCTCCCCGAGTCGGCGTGGCCGGGATGACCGCGTTCGCACCCCGCCGTGATCATCGCGCCCGGTCGTGACGGGGCGCGACGTCCGCACCGGGGTGCAACACGGACGAGAACAGCACCGGACAGGGTGACCCCCGGCGGGACGGACGGCGGCTCGCCCGGCGGCCGGACGGTCGCGTCAGGCGCGCGGGTGCGCCGTGCGGTAGACCTCGCGGAGTCGCGCCGAGGAGACGTGCGTGTAGATCTGCGTCGTGCCGAGACTCGCGTGGCCGAGCATCTCCTGCACGGCACGGAGGTCGGCTCCCCCGTCGAGCAGGTGCGTCGCCGCTGTGTGCCGGAAGGTGTGCGGCCCGCTCGGTCCCTCCCCGGGGAACCCCTGCAACAGCCGCGCGACGATGCGGTAGGCGCTCCGGACGCCGAGCCGTCCACCGCGGTCCCCGAGGAAGAGCGCGTCGTGAGCCGGCGTCCCGGAACCCGTGGCCTGAGTCGAGGCCGCAGCGGCCAGGAGCACCGGACGCCCCCGTTCGAGCCAGGCCTCGAGCGCGTCCCTGGCGGGGACCCCGAACGGCACCACACGCTCCTTGCCGCCCTTGCCGAGCACCCGGACGGTCAACCGCGCTCGATCGACGTCGACGAGGTCGATCCCCACGAGCTCGCTGACACGGATCGCCGCCGCGTACAACAGCTCGACGAGCGCCACGTCACGCAGCGCTCCGGGATCGTCCCCCGCTGCCCGGTCGGCCAGCCCGTCGAGGAGCCCTCGGACCTGGTCCTCGGTCACGACCCGTGGGAGATGCGCGGCGCCCTTCGGCGCACGGAGTCGCACACCGGGGTCCACCTCCAGCACGCCGCCCTCGGTCGCCCAGCGGGTGAACGCTCGAACCGACGACGAGCGTCGCGCGATGCTCGACCGCGCGAGCCCCCGCTCGTTCGCGTCCCACAGCCAGTCGCGGAGCACGTCGAGGGTCACCGCGCCGACGGAG
This sequence comes from Curtobacterium guangdongense, assembly GCF_049341845.1. Lineage (NCBI taxonomy): Bacteria > Bacillati > Actinomycetota > Actinomycetes > Micrococcales > Microbacteriaceae > Curtobacterium > Curtobacterium guangdongense. The sequence continues at coordinate 76,077 of NZ_JBMPIT010000012.1, read as the reverse complement.
TCGATCCCCCGAGCATCGGCGAAGCGGAGGAGGTCCTCGAGGTCGCCCCGGTACGCCCGGACGGTCTGTTCGCTGAGCCCGCGGACGTCTCGCGCCTCCCGCAGGAAGGACGTGACCGCACCACCCAGGGTCCCGCGGTCGCCGTCCATGGCGACCAGCGTAGGCGCGTCCGGAGGCGGCGGCGGGCTGGCGTCGGCGCGTCATGCGACGGTCCAGCCCTCACGCCCGCGGCGCACGAGTCCCTGGAGCTCGGCGAGCGCGAGCGCATCGGACGCCGCGGCCACCGACAGGCCCGATCGACGAGCCGCCTCGAGGTCACCGATCGGCCGTCGCCCGAGCGCGTCGAGCACCCGGACGACGTCGGGGTCCTCGACGGGCGAACGCAACGGAACAGGCTCTTGCGGGTCCGTCCCGGCGTGGAACCCGAGTGCGGCGCGTGCCGGGTCGGAGGGCATGACGGCGAGCTCTGCGCGACGATCTGCGACGAGGCGGTGGCACCCCACCGACGCTGGCGACGAGAACGCCCCCGGGACGGCGAACACGGGGCGTCCGAGCTGTGCGGCGTGGTTCGCCGTGTTGAGCGCACCGGACCGTGCCCCGGCCTCGACGACCACGACTGCGTCGCTCAGGGCGGCGATCATCCGGTTGCGGGCGAGGAAACGCCAGCGGGTGGGACGCGTACCAGGGGGCGACTCGGCCAGGAGCATCCCCTGACGACTGACGTTCCGGAGCAGTTCGACGTGCCCGACGGGGTAGAGCTGGTCGATCCCACCGGCGAGCACCGCCACGGTGGGGGCTCCGGCAGCGATCGCCACGCGGTGTGCGACCGCATCGATCCCGTACGCGCCCCCACTGACGATGGCGCACCCGCCATCGGCCGCCGACGACGTGATCTCGGCAGTGGCCTCTGCACCGGCGAGGGTGTTCGCCCTGGCGCCGACGACGGCGAGCGTCGGCCGATCGACGACGGAGGCCGCCCGACCGCGACACCAGAGCACGAGTGGCGCATGGTCGCCGAGGTCCGCGGCGCGCTCGGGCCAGGCCGGATCACCGGGCACCAGCAGCGTCGCGCCCACCGCCTCGGCACGCTCCACCGCGCAAGCGACATCGGTGCGGTCGAGTCGCGGCCCCCACCGCCGCAGTCCGGCGTCGACCGTCGCCTGCAGGCCGAGGAGTTCGTCGGCAGCGACGGCGCCGGCGCACGCACGGACCACCGCACCGCCGCGGCCGGACGCCTCCGCGAACACGAGTTCCAGCGCACGCGCTGCACCGAGCACCGCCACGAGGGCACCGGCACCGGAGTCGCCGGGTTCTGCCAGGGCACTCCACGCGACCCGCGCGACCACCTCGGCGTCCTCCGTCACCGACGCCACCGGCCGGACGCCGCTGAGGTCCACACCACCGAGCGCGGACGTGCCCGTCACAGCGCGCTCCGGAGTGCCGCCGCTGCGTCGACCTGTCCCCGCGCCGGCCGGTCGACGCCGTCGAGGTCGGCGATCGTCCAGGCCAGGCGCATCACCCGGTCCCAACCGCGCATCGTCAGCGTCCCCAGGTCGAGCGCCCGGTCGAGCACCGTGGTGGAACCCGGCTCGGGCCGACCGTCGCCGCGCAACCAGGAGCCGGGGACCTCGGCGTTCCTGGACCACCCGGTGCCCGCGAGCCGGTTTTCCATCCGCGTCCGGGCCGCGGACACGACCGCCCGGGCCTCCTCGCTGGTCGGCGTCGTGCCGTCGGTCCTCCGCATCTCGGCCGTGGTCATCCGGTGGACGTGCACCCGGATGTCGATCCGGTCGAGCAGCGGCCCGGACATCCGTCCGAGGTACCGACGGACCGTCATCGGGGAGCAGTCGCACGGCGGCCCGCCGAGGTCCGCCCGGGTGCCGGCGTTCCCGCACGGACACGGGTTCGCCGCGAGGACGACCTGGCACCTGGCGGGGAACTCCGCCGCTCCAGCTGCCCGGTGCACCGTGATCTTCCCGGACTCCAACGGTTGCCGCAGGGCGTCGAGTACCGCCCGCGGGAACTCCGGCGCCTCGTCGAGGAAGAGCACACCCCTGGTCGCCCGGGAGACCGCTCCGGGACGGATCGTCCCCGAGCCGCCGCCGATCAGCGCGATCGCCGAGGCCGAGTGGTGCGGCGCCTCCCACGGAGGACGCGTCGTCCAGGAGCGGGCGCCGAGGCCCGCGATCGAGCGGACGGAAGCGACCTCCAGCGCGGCCGGCGGATCGAGGTCGGGCAAGAGCCCCGGCAACCGCTCGGCGAGCATCGTCTTCCCCGCGCCGGGTGGACCGAGCAACAGGACGTGGTGGCCACCGGCGGCGGCGACGAGCATCGCACGGACCCCGACCTCGTTGCCCACGACGTCAGCGAGTTCGGCGGCCGGAGGTGGCAGTGCGGGTGTCGTGTCCGTCATCACCGGCTCGACCTCGACCGGGGGCAGCAGCGCGCCGGCGTCGATCGCGGCGCCACGGAGCGAGTCGACGCCCGTCACCGCGACGTCGGGGACCGCTCGTGCCTCGGCGAGGTTGCCGACGGGCACCACGACCCGATCCGCACCGGCGTCTCGCGCCGCGACGGTCATCGGGATCACGCCGGGGACCGGACGGACCCGCCCGTCGAGGCCGAGCTCCCCGATGTAGACCACGCGGTGTGACACACCCGGCGCCGTGCCGGTGGCGGCGAGGACCGCCATCGCGATCGCGAGGTCGAACCCGGAGCCGCGCTTCGGGATCGCCGCCGGAGTCAGGTTGACCGTGATGCGTCGTGCCGGCAGCGGACACCCGGCGTTCGCCGCCGCCGACCGGACGCGTTCGCGTGCCTCGCCGAGCGACGTGTCCGGGAGCCCGATGATGCTGAACCCGGGGAGCTGACTGGTCAGGTGGGCTTCGACCTCCACCAGCCGCCCGCTGACCCCGAGCAACGCGACCGCTGCGGACCGGCCGATGTCGGTCACGCGATCGCCTCAACGTGCTCGACGACCGCACGGTCCCCCATCACGTGCACCGCGATCGCGTCGAGCCGGATGCGGTGCGCGTGCTCGGTCGGGTGCGCCGAGAACCAGAGCGGCACGAGCAGTCGGAGCCGTGCGAGCTTCTGGGCGGTGAGGGCTTCGAGCGGGTGACCGGTCGAAGCGGTCGCGCGGGTCTTCACCTCGACGAAGACCAGGTCGGTGCCCTTCCGCGCGACGATGTCGAGTTCGCCACGGGCACAGCGCCAATTGCGGTCCACGACGACGTAGCCCCGCTGTTCCAGCCAATCCGCGGCGATGGATTCACCACGCGCTCCCAATGTCCCTGATGTCATGGGGCAAGCGTCGCCACCGCATGCGACCGTCCGACCACGAATCGGAACTCTGTGCAGAGAATGCCACAGCAATCGACCTGTGGAGGAACGACGAAGCCCGCTCGACCGCGATGGTCGACCGGGCTTCGTGGACAGGGACTAGTGCGCCGCTGCGTACGCTTCCTGCACCTGGGTCGAGATACGACCGCGCGAGGAGACCTCGTACCCGTTCTCCTTGGCCCATTCACGGACCTTCGCGAGTTCTTCGGAATTGCCGCGCTTCGGCGCCGACTTCGGGGCACCGGCACCGCCGGTCCGGCGGCCGCTCACCTTGCGCGCGGCGGCGACGTAGTCGGAGATCGCTTCGCGGAACTTGTCGACGTTGTCGTTCGACAGGTCGATCTCGTACGTGGACCCGTCGAATGCGAATTCAACGGTGCGTCCGTCACCCGGGGTGATCGGCGAGTCGTCGAGATCGTCGACGAGCTGGACGGTGACCTTCTGTGCCATTGTGGCCTCCTGGCGCGTGGGGAAAGGAAATCCCCGCCAGAGTAGCGCGAATTCTGCCCACCCGTGAAAAGGACGGCGCGTTTCCCAGCAATTCCGTCGATTTGACGATCACTCGTCGAGTGCGAGTTCCTTCGGCAGTTCGAGTTCACGCGAGGTGAGTTCCTCGACATTGACGTCCTTGAACGTCAGCACCCGCACGGACTTCACGAAACGATCGGACCGGTAGACGTCCCAGACCCAGACGTCGTTCATCGTCAGTTCGAAGTAGAAATCGTGCTCGGTGTCGCGCCGCGCGAGTTCCACCTCGTTCGCCAGGTAGAAACGGCGCTCGGTCTCGACCACGTATCGGAACTGCGACACGACGTCGCGGTACTCACGGTAGAGGGCGAGCTCGACCTCTCGGTCGTAGTCGTCGAATTCGTCGTCATCCATTGCGCCCACAGTCTACGGCCGACGACCCCTCCGGGGACACCAGCGCCGGAGCACTCAGCGGACGAGCCCGTCGACGGACTCCAGCGACTCGAACCCGTCCAGCGCGACGCTCGACGCCGCGTGCAGCCAACTCTTGCGGTGCAGCGGATGCGCTCCGACCGACCGGATCGCCTCGTAGTGCGCCGTGGACCCGTACCCCTTGTTCGATGCCCACGCGTAGTGCGGGGCATCATCGTGCGCCGCCACCATCAGCGCGTCCCGCTCCACCTTCGCCACGATCGACGCCGCCGCGACCGAGGCACAGTCACGGTCGGCCTTGACGCGCACGGTGACGTCGAGCGGCGACGACCCTGCGGGAAGCGCCCGGGACAGCCAGTCGAACGACCCGTCGAGCAGCACGACGGCGCCGTCGAACGACACTCCCGAGTCGGCGAGCGACGAGAGCGCCCGTGCACCCGCGAGCCCCAGCGCCGGCACGATGCCCTGCTCGTCCACGTAGGACGCCGAGGCCATCCCGACGGCGGTCCGCGCCCACCGGGTGACGACCGGCACGAGCTCGGTGCGGCGGGCGGCGGACACGGCCTTCGAGTCCGCGAGGCCCTGGGGCACGCGGCGGACGTCGATCGTCACCGCAGCGGCTCCGACGGCGACGGGGCCCGCGATCGCGCCGCGCCCGACCTCGTCGACGCCGATGACCGTGACCCGGCCGGCAGCGAAGAACGCCTTCTCGACGCGCAACGACGGCCGTACAGCGGTCACCGGTCCTTCTCCTCCACACCCGCGAAGACGTCCGGGTAGTCGTCGAGCCACGTCCAGCGGCTCGTCGGCCACGAGATCACGAACGCGCGCCCCGTGACGTCGGACAACGGCACGAAGCCCTTCGACGGCGTGTCCCCGTTGTACCGGGAGTCCTTCGAGTCGTAGCGGTTGTCGCCCATCACCCAGATGGTGCCCTTGGGCACGGTGACCGAGAAGTCGGTCCCGGACGCACGGGTCTCGCCTGCCGGCAGCTTGAGGTACGGCTCCTTGACCGGGACGCCGTTGACCGTCATCTGTCCGAGGTCGTTGCAGCAGGCGACCTTGTCACCCGGCAGGCCGATCACGCGCTTGATGAGGTGGTCGTCACTGTCGCCGGTGCCGAGACCGACCTGCGTGAGGAGCCAGTCGATCGCCTTCGCCGGCTGCGACTCCGGCGTGACGTTCGGCACCTCGGCGCCGGTCAGCCATCCGCCCGGGTCCTTGAAGACGACGACGTCACCCCGCTTCAGGGAGACCGTGTTCGGAACGAGTTCGTTCACGATCACCCGGTCGTTGATCTGCAGCGTGTTCTCCATCGACGCCGACGGGATGTAGAACGAGCGGATCAGGAACGTCTTCACGAGGAACGAGACGAGGAGCGCTGCGACGAAGATGATGAGCAGGTCGCGGAGGAACGTCAGGACGCCGTTGCGCTGTTTCGTGGAACGCGGCCGACGCCCCTCGGTCTCGGTCGTGTCGGTCATTCCACCCTCGAAGTCATGAAACGGGAAAGCCCCCCGTCGATGCACAACCGTACATCGACGAGGGGCCCGGAACGGCGATCCGCGAGCGGACCGTCGCTGTGAAGGCGATCAGTTGTCGCGCTTCTCCTTGATCTTGCGACGGGCCGCCTTGCCGCGGAGTTCGCGGAGGTAGTACAGCTTCGCGCGACGGACGTCACCGCGGGTGACGACCTCGATGTGGTCGATGATCGGCGAGTGCACCGGGAACCAGCGCTCGACGCCGACCTGGAAGCTGACCTTGCGGACCTTGAAGGTCTCGCCGAGGCCGTGGCCCTGACGGCCGATGACGACACCCTGGAAGACCTGGATACGCGAGCGCGTGCCTTCGATGATGTTGACGTGGACCTTGACGGTGTCGCCCGGGCGGAAGTCCGGGACGTCGGTACGCAGCGACGCTGCGTCGACGGAGTCGAGGAGCTGGCTCATGATTGGGTCACTCTCTGCGGACGCACACGGGTCGCCGCGGATCGGTTTCGGAAAAGAAGTGATGCGTGCCCGGTGTCGGCGACTCCCCCGTGGCAGAGTCCAGCCAGGGCACGGCTATCGATTCTGCCACAGAAGAGCCGAGACACGAAACGCGGCAGGATGGACGCATGATCGAACTCCGCACCCCCGCCGAACTCGACGGGCTCCGGGTCGCCGGCCGTTTCGTCGCCGACGTGCTCGACGAGCTCCTCACCACCGTGGACGTCGGAGTGAACCTGCTCGACCTGGACCGGGTGGCCGCACGGATGATCGCGGAGCGCGGTGCCGTCAGCTGCTACGTCGACTACCACCCGTCGTTCGGCAAGTCCCCGTTCGGCAAGAACCTGTGCACCTCGGTCAACGACGCCGCGCTGCACGGGCTCCCCCACGACTACACGCTGCAGGACGGCGACCTCGTGAGCATGGACTTCGCCGCGAGCGTCGACGGGTGGGTCGCGGACTCCGCCGTGACGGTCCAGGTCGGCACGCAGGACCCCGAGGACCAGCGGCTGATCGACACCGTGGAGCGGGCACTCGTCGCCGGCATCGCGCAGGCGGCGCCCGGCAACAAGCTCGGCGACGTGTCGCACGCCATCGGCGCCGTCGCACACGAGGGCGGCTACGACGTGAACCTCCAGTTCGGCGGCCACGGGGTCGGTCGGACGATGCACGGAGACCCGCACGTCCCGAACGACGGCCGCCCCGGACGCGGACTGAAGCTCCGACCGGGCCTCGTCGTCGCGATCGAGCCCTGGCTCATGCAGGGCACCGACGAGCTCTACCAGGACGACGACGGCTGGACGCTCAAGAGCGTCGACGGCTCGCGTGCTGCGCACGTCGAGCACACCGTCGCGGTCACCGCGGCCGGACCGGAGATCCTGACCCTGCGTCGCGCCCAGCGCGCAGCGTGACCACCTGACCGACGGGAGGCTCGTGGCGGCCTGGCCACGAGCCTCCCGTCCGGTGCGCGTTCTGCCCCATCGCGCCCGCCCTGGAAAGCCGAATCGCGCGTAGGTGGTCGAAAAAATCGACCACCTACGCGCGAATCGACCACCTACGCGCGATTCGGCCTACTCAGCAGACGGGGGCAGCAGGTCCGGCCGGACGCGCCGCGTCCGCTCCACCTGCTGCTCGTGGCGCCACTCGGCGATCCGCCCGTGGTGCCCGCTGAGCAGGACCTCGGGCACGTCCAGGTCGCGCCACGACGCGGGCTTGGTGTACGAGGGGTACTCGAGCAGGCCGTCCTCGTGCGATTCCTCGACCAGGGACTCCGGGTTGCCGACGACGCCGGGGACGAGTCGCCCGACGGCCTCGATCATGGCCATGGCGGCGACCTCGCCTCCGTTCAGGACGTAGTCGCCGAGGGAGAGCTCGACCACCGAACACCGCGACGACGCCCACGAGAACACGCGGGCGTCGATCCCCTCGTACCGCCCGCAGGCGAACACGAGGTGGTCCGAGTCGGCTGCGAGCGACCGGGCGATGGACTGCGTGAACGGCGTGCCGGCCGGTGTCGGGACGACGAGCGTCGACGACCCGTCCGGCCGCAACAGCGCCGAGAGCGCCTGCGCCCACGGCTCCGGCTTCATGACCATCCCGGCACCACCGCCGTACGGGGTGTCGTCGACGGTGCGGTGCCGGTCGGTCGTCCACGCCCGCAGGTCGTGGACGTGCAGGTCGAGCAGTCCGCCCTGCCGTGCCTTGCCGAGGAGCGAGACGTCGAGCACCCCGAAGAACTCCGGGAAGATCGTGACGATGTCGATGCGCACGGGGACTACGAGATCGTCTCGGGGCGCGACGTGTCCTCGGGGTCCTCGAACAGACCCGTCGGCGGCGTGACCGTCACGGTGCCGCCCGCGACGTCCACAGCGGGGACGATCGCGCCGACGAACGGCACGAGCACCTCGCCACGATCGGGGGTGTCGACGGCCAGCAGGTCCTGCGCGGGCAGGTGGTCGACGCGGGCGACCGTCCCGACCTGGACACCGTCGCGCATGACACGCAGGCCGACCAGCTGGTGGTCGTACCAGGCGTCCTCTTCGCCGGTCTCCTCGGAGGGGTCCTGATCGACCCAGAGGATGGCTCGTGCGAGGGTCTCGGCGGCGTCGCGGTCGGCGATCCCGGTGAAGAACGCCACCGGGTGGCCGTTGTACCAGCGGAGCTCGTCGATGGCGATGGTCTTGCCCGACCAGGGAGAGTCCTCGGGGACCTGGAGCGTGAAGACCGCTCCGCGCGTGAACCGACGATCCGGGTCGTCGGTGTAGAGCTCGAGCTTGAGACCGCCTTTGAGCCCGTGCGCCTTGGTGATGCGACCCACCCGGAGCTGGGTCGCCTCGTCAGGAATCGGTGTCGACCACGTCGACCCGCACCCGCTTGCCATCGGCGAGAGCCGTGACGAGGGTGCGGAGCGCCTTGGCGGTCCGACCGGCGCGTCCGATCACGCGGCCGAGGTCCTCGGGGTGCACACGCACCTCGAGGACCTCGCCCCGCGCGGAGGTGGAACTGGCGACGCGCACGTCGTCAGGGTGATCGACGATCCCCTTGACGAGGTGCGTCAGCGCGGATTCGAGCAAGGAATTACGCCTCGGTCGTCTCTGCGGCGTCGTCGGCCGACTCGGTCGGAGCGGCCGGGGCCTTCTTCTCCGACTTCGGCTTGAGAACGGCCTTCTTGGCGGTGTCGACGACGAATGCCTGCTTCGGCTCCGCGACCTTGACCTTGGACTCGGTGTCCTTCTCGCCCTTGAACTTGGCCCAGTCACCGGTGAGCTTCAGCAGCGCGGCGACCTGCTCGGTCGGCTGCGCGCCGACGCCGAGCCAGTACAGCGCACGCTCGGACTCGATCTTGATGACCGAGGGCTCCTCGGTCGGGTGGTACTGACCGATCTCCTCGATGACGCGACCGTCGCGCTTGGTGCGCGAGTCGGCGACGACGACACGGTAGTACGGCGCCCGGATCTTACCGAGACGCTTGAGACGGATCTTGACAGCCACAAATGCTCCTGTTGCGTGTTGTTGTGGTTGAACCGGAACCGCGGGCGTGGGGGCACGCGCGGTGAAAGCTCGGATGAGATCGTGCACCGCTGGATAGAGGGTCGAGCGGACACGATTCGACCGTTCATTCTTGCAGGTTTCCCGGCGAGAAGCGAGTCGGGACGCGCCGTCAGGGTGCGAGTGCGCGGACCGCCTCGAGCGCCTCGGACGTCGCACGCACCGCGTCGACGCTCCGCGCATCGCGCGCACCGCCCACGATCGCGTACGGCACGCCGGCAGCCTGGAGGCCCGGCTCGAGTCCGGCGGCGCCGTCACGGTCCGCGTGCACCGCAGTCTCCTGCCCCGCGCAGACCACGACGGAGTCCGCCCGGATCATCCACTCGGCCCCGTCCTCGTCACGGATCCAGAGCGCACCGGGCTCGATGCGCAGGTACTCCTGGACGCCGCCGACCATCCGGACGCCGGCGTCGCGCAGCCGACCGAGCGCGACCCAGCGGGACGTCAGGCCGACGCCCTGGCCGAACTTGCCCGACCGGCGGAGCACGGTGACCTGATTGCCCGGTCGCAGCGTGCGCGACGCGACCGGCTGGCGCTGCGGCAGATCTCCCAGGACGTCCTGTGCGACCGGGACGTCCCACCGCTCGGCGAAGGACGTCGCACGGACCGCCTCGGACGGTGACTCGGTGAGGAACGCCGCCGTGTCGACGCCGATGCCCCCGCCGCCGATGATCGCGACGGTGCCCGCGGGGACGCCGTCGCGCAGGGCTCGTTCGTACGTCAGGACGTGCGGCAGGTCCGCCCCCGGGATGTCGACGACGCGCGGGACCACACCGGGCGCGAGCACCACGGCGTCGCTGTCCACCAGGTCGGCAGCGGTTGCGGCACGGCCGAGGTGCACGGTCGCACCACGGTCGTCGAGCTCGGCCCGGGCGGCGCGGACGGTCGCGGCGTAGTCCTCCTTCCCGGGGATCAGCGCGGCGAGACCGAACTGTCCGCCCAGTTCCGACGATGCCTCCCAGAGCGTGACGTGGTGGCCCCGGCGGGCTGCGTCCACGGCTGCGGCGAGCCCGGCTGGCCCGCCGCCGACGACGTCCACGCGCTTGGGGTCGGTCGTCGGACGTGCGGGGAACGCGACCTCGCGCGCGGCGCGGGGGTTCACCAGGCACGAGACCGGCTGCCCGACGATCGAACGATCGAGGCACGCCTGGTTGCAGCCGATGCAGGTGTTCACGAGCTCGAAGCGCCCGGCGAGGGAGCGCGACACGAGCTGCGGGTCCGCGAGGAACGGGCGGGCGAGGGCGACGGCGTCGATCAGCCCGGACGCCAGCACGGTCTCGCCGTCGCGGAGGTCCGTCATCCGGTTCGAGGCGATGACCCGGACGTCCGGGTACGCCGACGCGCGGACGACGCCGGCGATCCGGGACGCGTGGGTCAGCCAAGCGCCGTGCGGCACCGCGGCCTGCACGGTCGGGGTCCGGGACTCGTGCCAACCGATGCCGACGGAGATCCCGTCGAGCCCGAGCGGCAGCAGGTCGTGCACCAGGGCGTCGACCTCGTCGTCGGTCGAGGACCCGGGCATCAGGTCGGCGCCGGACAACCGGATCGTCACCGCGATGTCCGGCACCGCTGCACGCACTGCCTGCACGACCGCGACCGGGAAGCGCCGGCGTGCCGCTGCCGAACCGCCCCACTCGTCGTCCCGCAGGTTCGTGAGCGGCGAGTGGAACTGGTTGATGAGGTAGCCCTCGGACGCCATGATCTCGACGCCGTCGAAGCCGATGTCCTTGGCAGATCGGGCGGCCGCGGCGAAGTCGGCGATCGTCCGCTCGATGTCCGCCGCCGTCATCGCCTCGGGAACGACCCCACGTGCTGCGGCCCAGGGCAGCGCCGACGGGGCGATCGCCCGCTGCGGCTCGCCGTTCCGGTCGGTCATCCCGCCGACGAGCGCGTACCGCCCGGCGTGGAAGAGCTGCGCGAGGATCGTGCCGCCCGCATCGTGCACGGCGTCGACCGCCACGCGGAACCGCTCGTCGGCACCGTCGACGCCGAACACCGCGAAGTCCGGGCCACCCCGGGCCTCGTCGTTGACCGCGATGCCGCCGGTGATGATGCACGCGGCTCCCCCGGCCGCACGCTCACGGTAGAACGCCGCCATCCCGGCACCGCCGTCGTCGTGCACCTCGAGTCCGGTGTGCATCGACCCCATGACCACCCGGTTGGGCAGGTGCAGCGGGCCGAGCGTCCACGGGGACGCGACGACGGCGAGATCGGGCATGGCGACGGTGCTCATGGCGCTACTCTGCCGGAGGCAGCACGGCGTCCCGCAGCGGCGAGGTCGTATCGGCCCAGTACGGCGGCGCGATGACGGTGAGCCCGCCGTCGACGGACAGCACCTGGCCCGTGATGTACGACGCCTTGTCGGACAGCAGGAAGTCCACCGCGTCGGCCATGTCGTCCGCGGTGCCCGGCCGCTGCAGCGGGAGCTTCTCGTAGACGGTCTCGATCGGCGCCTGGCCGGGGACCTTCGTGTAGAAGTACTCGAGCGAGTCGGTGTCGATGAGGCCGCCGTTGACCGCGTTCACGGTGATCTGGCGCGGGCCGAACTCGACCGCCATGTACTTCATGTAGGACTCGCTCATCGCCTTCGCGGCACCGAGCGCGGCGTAGGTCGGGAACGCACGGAGCGAGCCGTACGAGGTGACGACGACGATGCGGCCGCCCTTGTCCATGAGCTGCGCGGCGCGCTGGGCACCGAGGACGAACGAGCGGGCGTTCGTCGCGTAGCTGCGGTCCAGGTGGTGGAGCTTCAGGTCGGCGACCGGCTTGAAGGCGCTGGCCGCGGCGTTCGCGACGAAGTAGTCGAGCCGTCCGTACGTGTCGCGCACCAGGTCGAACAGGGCGTCGATCGACTCGGGCTGCTCGATGTCGACCTGCGCGGTGATGCCGTCGCCGCCGGCCGCCTTGACGTCGGCGAGCGATTCCTCGGCCAGGTCGGCGTTGCCCTTGTACGTCACGACGACGGTCGCGCCGCGCTGGCCGAGCTTCTGCGCGAGCAGCCGGCCGATGCCGCGGGAGGCTCCGGTGATGAGCGCGATGGGTGCGGTGCTGTCGGTCACTTCAGTCCTTTGCGTTGCGTGAGCAGGATACGGACGGGAGGCTCGTGGCGGGGCCGCCACGAGCCTCCCGTCGGTTGCGTGGTGCGGCTAGAACCCGGCCTGGCCGGTCACGACGGCGCGGCCGACGACCAGCTTCTGGATCTCGTTGGTGCCCTCTTCGAACCGCTGCGCACGGGCGTCACGGTAGACGCGCTCGATGGCGTTGCGCTTCCAGTAGCCCTGGCCGCCGTGCACCTGGAGCGCCTTGTCGGTGACGCGGGCGAGCATGTCGACCGCGATCATCTTCGATGCGCTGGAGAGCGTGCCGGCGTCGGGACGGCCTTCCTCGTACGCGCGGGCTGCCTCGAGCACGAGGGCCCGTGCCGCGGCGATGTCGGCGTAGTTCTCGGCGATGTAGAACTGGATCGCCTGGCGGGTGGAGAGCTTCTTGCCGAAGGTCTCGCGCTCGTTGGCGTACTCGACGGCGAGCTCGTTCGCACGCTCGGCGAGGCCCACGGCGCTCATCGCGACCGACACGCGGCTCGGCAGCAGGAAGCCACCGAGTGCCACCTCCAGCCCCTGGCCCTCTTCGCCGAGCAGCGCGCTCGCGGGGATCGGGGTGTCGGTGAAGCGGAGGATCGCGTGGTCCGTGCCGCGGATGCCCATGGTGTCCGAGTCGTCGATCACCTCGGCGCCCGGGAGCCCGGTGTTCGGCATGAGGAACGCGACGGTGCCGTCCTGACCCGTGGTGCCCTCGAGGCGCGCCGCGATGAGCCAGTAGTCGCACTTCACGCCGAACGTGATGAGGTGCTTCTCGCCGTTCATCACGTAGGTGTCGCCCTCGCGACGGACGGTGGTGCGGATGTCGGCGCCGGTACCGGCGGTGGCCTCGGTCAGCGTGAACGCGACGAGCTTGTCACCGGCGACGGACGGCTTGACGACCTGCTCGATCTGCTCCGGGGTCGCGTACGGCTGCATCGCCCGCCAGGTGCCGTTGATGACGTGCACGAGCATGCGGATCGACGCGTGCGAACGCGACACGATCTCCATGATCTCGAGGTAGCGGGCAAACGGGATGGCCCGCCCGCCGAGCTCGGTCGGCGCCGCGAGGGACAGCCAGCCCTTGTCCTTGAGCTCCTGGAAGAGCTCAGGGCTCACCTGGCCGGTGCGCTCGATCTCGTTCGCCCAGTCCTCGCCGCGGCCGCGGACCCACTCGGTGACCTCGGCCTTGAGCTGCTGGAACTCGGCCTCGTTGAACGTGGTCATCTCGGTTACTTCTCCTTCGTCGCGACGAGCGCGGCAGCCTGCTCGCGCAGGACGTTCTTCTGGACCTTGCCGACCGCGTTGCGCGGCAGCTCGGCGATGTACTCGAGCCGCTCCGGCCAGTAGTACTTGGACACGCCGGACTTCTCGAGGTACTGCTGCATCGTCCGGAAGTCGAGGGGTTCACCCTGACGAGCGGACACGACGAACGCGCAGGCGCGCTCCCCGAGGCGCTCGTCGGGCATCGCGACGATGGCGACGTCGGTGACGAGCGGGTGCTGGTAGAGCAGGTTCTCGATCTCGACGACCGGGATCTTCTCGCCACCGCGGTTGATGACGTCCTTGACGCGGCCGGTGATCGACAGGAAGCCCTTCGCGGACACCTTCGCGAGGTCGCCGGTCTTGTACCAGCCGTCCTCGGTGAAGACGTCGTCGGTCAGGTCGGGGCGGTCGAGGTACCCGTCGAACATCGTCGGCGAGTGCAGCTCGTAGTTGCCCTCGGTGTCGGCCGGCAGCTCGTTGCCCTCGTCGTCGACGATGCGGATCTTGATGCCGGGCAGCGCGCGGCCGTCGTGTCCGTAGGCGTCCGCCGGGTCGTCGGACGGGCTCGACAGCGCACCGAGGCACGTCTCGCTCGTGCCGAACGCCCCGAGGATCGCGGTGCCGAGCACGGTGCTGGCCCGCTGGGCGAGGGCACGGGGAACGGCGGCACCGGTCGGGACGAAGATGCGGAGGGCCTCGGGCTGGGGTGCACCCGCCTCGACCAGGTCGACCAGGTCGGTCAGGAACGGCGTCGCGCACTGCACGAAGGTCGCTCCGGCCGCACCGAAGGCCTGCTCGAGCGCGACGGTGCCGTCCCACACCGGCTGGATGACCTGCGGGGCACCGAGCCGGAACGCCAGCAGCATGCCGTAGAGGAAGCCGGTCTGGTGTGCGAGCGGCGACGGGATGTAGATCCGGTCCTCGCTCGTCAGCCCGGACTGCGCGACGTGCATCGCGGTGGCGAGGCCGAGCGTGCGGTGCGGGTGCTGCACGCCCTTCGGCTCGCCGGTGGTGCCCGACGTGAAGAGCAGCTGGCAGATGTCGTCCGGCGTCGGCGCGTGCGAGCGGATCTGATCGACGTCGACCTGGACGCTCTCGAGCGCGGTGTCGAAGTAGCGCCAGTTCCACTCGCTCGCCGCCACGCGCTCGGCGGCGTCGGCGGGCAGCGGTGCCTGATTCGTCGGGGTGTCGCCCTGACCGCGCGCTTCCGAACGGATGACGATGACGTGCTCGACCGAGAGCCGACGCTTCTGCGCCTTCGCCTCGTCGACGACGTCGAGGAGCTCGAGCGCCGGGCGACGCTTGCGGAACACGTTCGGCAGGAACACGACGCGGGCACGGGAGCGCGCCAGGGTCATCGTGGTCTCACGCGGGCCGAACACCGGCATGATCGGCGTGGCGACGGCACCCATCTGGATCGCCCCGAGGGTAATCGACACGAACTCGCGCCAGTTCGGGAGCTGCATGGCGACGGACTCGCCACGGCGCACGCCGAGCTCGAGGAGCAGCGCGGAGACCTTGTCCGCCTCGTCCTGGAGTTCCTTCCACGTCGTGTTCACGGGTTCGGGGCCGCCGACCTCGATCACGGCGAGACCGTCCGGGTCGGTCTCGGACAGCGTCCGGACCTTCTCGGAGAGCACGAGCGGGTCGGCGTCGACGCCGGTGAGCTCCGGCAGGTCAGCGGCACGGGCCGTGGCCTCGGTGTCCTCGCCGAGGTCGGTCTGCTGGTCGGCCACCCGGGTGCGCTCGGCCTGGTCCGCGCGGTCGTCGGCGGCGGCCTTCGCGGCGAGCGCGTCGCCGACCTCCATCTCGAGGCCGACGGAGTTCATCGCCTCGAGGAACGTCGGGTAGGAGATCCGGTACGCCCGCGGGTAGGTGAGGGCGGAGACCCCGTCGGCCTTCGACGCGGCGACCGCGAGCGACATGAGCACGCGGTGGTCGTTGAACGACGACATCGACGCGCCGTGCAGCTCACCTGCGCCCACTCCGGTCACGCGGAGTTCGTCGGCGCCCTGCTCGGCACGGCCGCCCATCCGGTTCAGCTGCAGCATGGCGGCGACGCGGTCGGACTCCTTCAGCCGGATGTGCGCCACGTTCCAGAGCCGGGTCGTGCCCTCGGCGAAGGTCGCCATGGTGGACAGGATCGGCAGGAGGTCCGGGATCGGCTGGCAGTCGATGTCGAGGGGCTGCAGCGGGGAGCCGTCGTGCTCGATCCGCACGAAGCCGGTCTCCTCGTCGATGCGCATCGGGACGCCCATCGCCGTCGCGAGGTCGAGGAACTCGCTCTCCGGGTGATCGGTGTCCGCGGTGGTGAACGAGGTCATGCCGCGGAGCAGCACGTTGGACTCGCGGATGCCGGCAGCGGCGATGCCGAAGGCGGCGGACCCGATGTCCGGCGGGATGACGTAGTCGTGCGGGGTCGCCTGCTGGTTCGCCGGGATCCGGTACTCGAGCCAGTCGTCGGAGACCTCGACCCGCAGGCCGAACTGGCGCATCATGCGCACGGTGAGCTCCACGTACGGCTGCTCGTTGAGGCGGCCGCCCGTGATGTGGATGCGTGTCTCCTCTTCCGCGAACGGCGCGACGAGGAGCAGGCCGGAGATCCACTGCGAGAGCGTGCCCGCGATCGTGACGTCGCCGCCGCGCGGGCGCTTCGGCTGGACGGTGACCGGCGGGCAGTCGTTCGTCGCCTCGAGCTCGACGCCCATCTGGGTCAGCGAGGTCAGCAGCGCCTTGATCGGTCGGCGCTGGAAGTACTTCATCCCGGACAGCGTCATCGGCTTGTCCGCGAGGGATGCCAGTCCGGTCATGAAGTAGAGCGTCGTGCCCGACGAACCCATGTTCAGGACACCGTCGGCACCGCGCGACCCGTGGTCGACGACGTCGGTCGCTTCGTACCGCCCGCCGAGTCCAGTGACGTGGTACTCGTTCCCGCGGCGCTTGATGTCGACGCCGAGGGCACGGAGCGTGCCGACGGTCCACTCGACCTGCCGTGTCGTGCTGATCCCGGAGACGATGCTCGTCCCCTTCGCCAGCGACGCGAGGACCAGCGCGCGGTGCGCGTGGTACTTCGAGACGGGGATGTCGAGCTCTCCGATGAGCGGGGCAGAAGTACCTCGTACGACCAGCTGCATGCGTTCCTCTTCCCTGTTGAGCGCTTCTACGGTAGTCCTGATGGGTAACTCCTGAGAAATGCAGTCCGCACGACCGGACTGCCCGATCCTTGTGCGTGTCCGACAAGGATCCGGGCAGGATGTTCAGCATGGACATCCGCTTCACCGAGTCCCCGGCATCGACCATCGGCGTCGAGTGGGAACTCCCGCTGGTCGACCGCGACACGGGCGACCTGACCCCACGAGCCCCTGCGGTCATCGCCGCCGTCCGCGAGCGGCTCGGCTCGCACGAACAGGTCACCGAGGAACTCCTGACCAACACGGTCGAGGTCGTCACGGGCGTCCACCACACCGTCGGCGGCGCGACGGACGAGCTCTCCGGCATCATCGGCGAGGTCATCGACGCCGCCGAACCACTCGACGCGCAGGTCATGTGCTCCGGGACGCATCCGTTCGCGGTGTGGGACCAGCAGGAGATCACCCCGGACAGCGAGCACTACACGACGCTCATCGACCGGACCAGGTGGTGGGGACGCCAGATGCTGATCTGGGGCGTGCACGTGCACGTCGGCATCGACCACCGCGACAAGGCGCTCCCGATCCTCGGTGCCATGCTCGCCTACGTCCCGCACGTGCAGGCGTTCACCGCGTCGAGTCCGTTCTGGGCCGGCACCGACACGGGCTACGCGTCGAACCGGGCCCTGATGTTCCAGCAGCTCCCGACCGGCGGGCTCCCGCCGCAGCTCGGCGCGTGGGCGAACTTCGAGGAGGTCGTCGGCGACCTGACGCACACCGGCGTCATCGAGGACGTCAAGGACCTGCGCTGGGACATCCGGCCGTCACCGCAGTGGGGCACGCTCGAGAACCGGGTCTCCGACGGCATCTCGACCCTGCACGAGGTCGGTGCCGTCACCGCGCTCGTGCAGTGCCTGGTCACCGCGTGCTCCGACCGACTCGACGCCGGCGAGACCCTGCCGACGATGCAGCCGTGGTTCATCCGCGAGAACAAGTGGCGCGCGGCCCGCTACGGCATGGAGGCGGAGATCATCACGAACGCCGCCGGC
The DNA here is from genome assembly GCF_049341845.1 of Curtobacterium guangdongense. Lineage (NCBI taxonomy): Bacteria > Bacillati > Actinomycetota > Actinomycetes > Micrococcales > Microbacteriaceae > Curtobacterium > Curtobacterium guangdongense. Next base: position 58,279 of record NZ_JBMPIT010000012.1, on the reverse strand, counting down.
GACGAACGGCTCGTCACGGACGAGGTGCACGACCTCGTCGAGCGCCTGGACCCGATCGCGGAGCGGCTCGGCTGCCAGGAGCAACTGCACCACCTCGACACGATGATCGAGCGTGGCGCGTCGTACCAGCGGCAGCTCCAGGTGGCGCAGGAGCACGACGGCGACCTGCGCGCGGTCGTCCGCCACCTGGTCGCGGAGTTGCGCGACTCCCTCTAGCCACGGGCCGAAGCGCGCGTGGAGAGCCGTTCCGCGCGTAGGAGGCCGTTCCGCGCGTAGGAGACCGATTCGCGCGTAGGAGGCCGTTCGTTCCGTCCTCATACGCGCGTTTCGGCTTCCCACTGCGGGCGCGATGGGCAGGAACGTACGCACAGACGGACGGGAGGCCCGGTGCCAGCTGGCACCGGGCCTCCCGTCCGCCTGGGGGTCGCGACTAGCGACCCAGGAACTTCTGCAGGCTCGCCAGCTCTTCCTCGGTGGGCGCCTTGCCGTTCTTGCCGCCGCCGAGTCCGAGGCCGGAGCCCTTCGGCGCCTGCTGCGGCGCGGCCGCCGCACCGGCGGCGAGGGCCGCACGCTTCGCGGGGTTGCCGACCTTCTTCTTCTTGCCGCCACCCTGCTGCTGCTTCTTGCCGCCGTGCATCCCGGGGATCGGCCCCATGCCGGGCATCTGCGGGACGCCACCACGGGCGACGGTCTTCATCATCTTGGCCGCCTGCTCGAAGCGGTTCACGAGCTGGTTGACCTCAGTCACCGTGGAGCCGGCACCGCGGGCGATGCGGAGACGACGCGAGCCGTTCAGGAGCTTCGGGAGCTCGCGCTCCTGCGGGGTCATCGACTGGATGATCGCCTCGGTGCGGACGATCTCGCGCTCGTCGAAGTTGTCGAGCGCCTCGCGCATGCCCTTGGCGCCGGGGAGCATGCCGAGCATGCCCTTGATCGAGCCCGCCTTGCGGAGCTGCTGCATCTGCTGCAGGAAGTCGTTCAGCGTGAAGCTGTCCGTCGCGATCTTGTCCGCGACCTTGCGGGCCTCTTCCTCGTCGAACGCGCCCTGGGCCTGCTCGATGAGGGACAGGATGTCGCCGAGGTCGAGGATGCGGCTCGCCATGCGGTCCGGGTGGAACGGCTCGAAGTCGTCGAGCGACTCACCCGTCGACGCGAACATGATGGGGCGACCGGTGACGCTGGCGACCGACAGGGCAGCACCACCGCGAGCGTCGCCGTCGAGCTTCGACAGCACGACACCCGTGAAGTCGACGCCTTCCTGGAACGCGCGGGCGGTCGTGACGGCGTCCTGACCGATCATCGCGTCGATGACGAAGAGGACCTCGTCCGGGTCGACGGCCTTGCGGATGTTCGCGGCCTGCTTCATGAGCTCGGCGTCGACACCCAGTCGACCGGCGGTGTCCACGATGACGGTGTCGTACTGCTGGTCGACCGCGGCCTTGATGGCGTTCTTCGCGACCTTGACCGGGTCCCCGACGCCGTTGCCGGGCTCGGGGGCGAAGACGTGCACGCCGGCCTGCTCGCCGACGACCTGGAGCTGCTGCACGGCGTTCGGACGCTGGAGGTCCGCCGCGACGAGCATCGGCGTGTGGCCGTCCTTCTTGAGCCACTTGCCGAGCTTGCCCGCGAGGGTGGTCTTCCCGGCACCCTGCAGACCCGCGAGCATGATGACCGTCGGCGGCTTCTTCGCGAACTCGAGCCGGCGCTGCTGTCCACCGAGGATGCCGACGAGTTCCTCGTTGACGATCTGGACGACCTGCTGCGCCGGGTTCAGCGCACGGTTGACCTCGTCGGAGAGGGCCCGCTCGCGAACCGATGCGGTGAACGCCTTGACGACCTCGAGCGCGACGTCCGCGTCGAGGAGGGCCCGGCGGATCTCGCGGACGGTGCCGTCCACGTCCGACGGGGAGAGCCGTCCCTTCGTCCGCAGGTTGCGGAAGGTCTCGGTCAGCCGATCAGAGAGGGATCCGAATTGCGCCATGATCCGACGATTCTACAGGCCCCGCCGTGGCGTTCCCGCGGCCCGCATCGAGGGAACAGAAAACGTCGGGTCGAGCGCGACCACCCGACGTTTTCTGCTCCCTCGATTCGCCGGCGGGACGCGGGAGGGGTGGGGGTGGGGGTGGGGGAGGGGGTGAGGGTGGGACGGCGGACAACAGCTTCCACGTTGTTGGACGGCGTCCAGAAACGTCGTACGCTCGGAGCATGCCGGAACTCGAGGTCGTCCGTCCGCCCGGCCTGCTCGACTACGCCGAGGGGCTCGCACTGCAGCGAGCACTCCACACCGACGTCGTCGCAGGCCGCTCCCCCGGGGCCCTCGTCATCTGCGAGCACCCCTCCGTGTACACGGCCGGTCGACGCACCGAGGCATCGGACCTGCCGACGGACGGCTCCCCCGTGGTCGAGGTCGATCGGGGCGGACGCATCACCTGGCACGGCCCTGGACAGCTCGTCGCCTACCCGATCGTCCGGCTCGCCGAGCCCCTCGACGTCGTGGCGTGGGTGCGCGACCTCGAGCAGGTCATCATCGACACCGCGGCCACCGTCGGGGTCGCCGCGGAACGGGTCGACGGCCGAAGCGGCGCCTGGGTCCGGAACCCGAGCGGCACGTTCGACAAGGTCGGCGCGATCGGCCTGCACGTCGCCGAGGGCGTCACGAGCCACGGCATCGCGATCAACTGCGGCAACACACTCGACGCCTACGCCGCGATCGTGCCGTGCGGGATCGCCGACGCCGGCGTGACCACCCTCAGCGCGGCGGCAGCGCGCCCCGTGACCGTCGCCGACCTCGCCGACACCGTCGCGCATCGCGTCCAGGACGCGTTCGACGGCATGCACACCGGCGCACGCATCAGTACGAACGAACGGATCCCCGCATGACCCTCGCTCCAGAAGGCCGCCGCATGCTCCGCGTCGAGGCCAGGAACGCCGAGACACCGATCGAGACGAAGCCCGCGTGGATCAAGACCCGCGCGACCCAGGGCCCGGAGTTCAAGGAGGTCTCCGCCCTGGTGAAGTCCGAGCAGCTCCACACCGTCTGCCAGGAGGCCGGCTGCCCGAACATCTTCGAGTGCTGGGAGGACCGCGAGGCGACGTTCCTCATCGGCGGCGCCCAGTGCACCCGCCGGTGCGACTTCTGCCAGATCGACACCGGCAAGCCCGAGCCGCTCGACCGCGACGAGCCCCGACGCGTCGCGGACTCCGTCGCGAGCATGGGCCTCCGCTACGCCACCGTCACCGGTGTGGCCCGCGACGACCTGGACGACGGCGGGGCCTGGCTCTACGCCGAGACCATCCGGGCGATCCACGAGCACTCCCCCGGCACCGGCGTCGAGATCCTCGTGCCGGACTTCAACGGCCGCCCGGACCAGCTCGGACAGGTGTTCGACGCCCGCCCCGAGGTCTTCGCCCACAACGTCGAGACCGTCCCCCGCATCTTCAAGCGCATCCGTCCGGCCTTCCGGTTCGAACGGTCGCTCGACGTGATCACGCAGGGGCGCGACGCAGGGCTCGTGACGAAGTCGAACCTCATCCTCGGCATGGGCGAGGAACGTGCCGAGATCGAGGACGCCCTCCAGCAGCTGTACGACGCCGGCACGGACATCATCACGCTGACGCAGTACCTCCGCCCGTCGCCCCGGCACCTGCCGGTCGCGAGGTGGGTCAAGCCGGAGGAGTTCGTCGAGCTCCGCGAACTCGCCGAGGACATGGGCTTCGCGGGGGTCCTCGCCGGACCGCTGGTGCGGTCCTCGTACCGTGCCGGACGGCTCTGGGCCCGCGCGACCGTCGCGCGCGGCGGCACGGTGCCGGCGCACCTCGCGCATCTGGTCGATGCCCCGGTGGGCCGCCAGGCGGTCTAGGACGAGCCACAGACAGACGGGAGGCACGGTGCCAGCTGGCACCGTGCCTCCCGTCCGCGTGGTGCCCGTTCCGGGCACACTGCTTGCTACGCGCGACCGCGGATGCTCCGCAGCAGCCAGCCGATGACGGCGAGGATGATGAGGACGATGCCGACCCAGAGCAGGAACTTCAGGGCACCGACGAAGATGCCGCTGAAGAGCAGGACGAGGCCGACGACGATCGCGATGATCAGGAGTGCGGGCATGTGAGGGCTCCTTCCGTGTACCTGGACGATCCCTGTACTGCCGAGACGGTACCCGGAATCAGCCGACGAGGTTCTGCACGAACACGTGCGGGGTGAAGCCGGTCAGGTCGTTGATGCCCTCGCCCTGCCCGATGAGCTTGATCGGGATGCCCGTCTTCTCCTGCACGCTCAGCACGAAGCCGGCCTTCGCGGAGCCGTCGAGCTTCGTGATGACGAGCCCGGTGACGCCCGCGCCCTCGATGAAGGCCTGCGCCTGCGCGAGGCCGTTCTGCCCGGTCGTCGCGTCGAGCACCAGCAGGACCTCGGCGATCTCGGTCTGCTTCTCGACGACGCGCTTGATCTTGCCGAGCTCGTCCATCAGCCCGGCCTTGGTGTGCAGACGACCGGCGGTGTCGATGACGACGATCTCGGTGCCGTCCCGCATCGCCTTCTCGACCGTCTGGTACGCCACCGACGCCGGGTCCTGCCCGGGCTGTGCCGGGCGGACGACGTCGACCCCGGCGCGCTGGGCCCACGTGGCGACCTGCTCGACCGCGGCCGCGCGGAAGGTGTCCGCCGCGCCGACGAGCACCGTGCGGTCGTAGGTCTTCAGGAACTTGGCGAACTTGCCGATCGTGGTCGTCTTGCCGACGCCGTTCACGCCGACGACCAGGACCACCGCGGGACGCGCGCTGAGCTTCAGTGTGGTGTCGAGCTTCGAGAGCCGTTCCTCGAGCACCTCGCGGAGCATGCGCTGCAGGTCGGCGGGGTCGGTCGTGCCGTAGCGGTCGACGCGGGCGTGCAGGTCCTCGATGATCGCCTCGGAGATGTCCGGGCCGAAGTCAGCGCCGATCAGGGCCGTCTCGAGGTCGTCCCATGTCGTCTCGTCGATGGTCTTCCGCTGGAAGAGCCCGCGCAGCCGGGAGGACAGTGACCAGGAACTCGCCATGTTCCCAGCTTAGGGCGCGGCGGCTGATGCCGGTCCCCGGTATGCTCGGCCACACGAAGGGGAGTATTCCTCCTCGGTGACCTCGTCAGTACGGTCCGGGACGATCCGGATCCGGGGCGCCGGTCGTGATCGGTTGCAGCAGATCACGGCGGAAGAGACCTTCAGGCCTCGGCGTACCCGGTACGCCCCCTGAAGGGAAACTCCTTGGACGTCCCGTTCCTCGTCTGGATCATCACCATCGCCGGCATCCTCGGCCTGCTGGTGTTCGACTTCTTCTCGCACGTGCGCAAGCCGCACGTGCCGCACATCCGCGAATCCGCCTTCTGGTCCGTCGTGTACATCGCCCTGGCGATCGTGTTCGGCATCGGGATCTGGGTCTTCGGCGGGCACCAGGCCGGTGGTGAGTACTTCGCCGGGTGGCTGACGGAGAAGGCACTGTCGGTCGACAACCTGTTCGTCTTCCTCATCATCATGTCGTCCTTCGCGGTGCCGAAGGAGTTCCAGCAGAAGGTCCTGCTCGTCGGTGTCGCGATCGCCCTCGTGGCCCGCGGCCTGTTCATCGCGCTCGGCGTCACGATCATCGACAACTTCTCGTGGGTGTTCTACCTGTTCGGCGCGCTGCTGTTCTGGCTCGCCTGGTCCCAGGCCCGCAGCGGGAACGACCACGGTGCGGACGAGGGTGATTCCCGGCTCATCCGCGTCCTGAAGCGCGTCATCCCGACGTCGGACCACTACGACGGCGACCGCCTGACCACCAAGGTCGACGGCAAGCGGCTGTTCACCCCGATGCTGCTCGTCATGGTCGCCATCGGCCTCACCGACGTGCTGTTCGCGCTCGACTCGATCCCCGCGATCTTCGGTCTGACGCAGGACGCCTTCATCGTGTTCACCGCGAACGCGTTCTCGCTCCTCGGGCTCCGACAGCTCTACTTCCTCATCGCCGGCCTGCTCGAGCGGCTCATCTACCTCGGCCAGGGGCTCGCGGTCATCCTCGGGTTCATCGGCGTGAAGCTCGTGTTCCACGCGATGCACGTCAACGAGCTGCCCTTCATCAACGGCGGCGAGCACATCGAGTGGGCGCCGGAGATCCCGATCTGGTTCTCGCTCGGGTTCATCATGCTGACGATCGCGGTCGCGACGGTGGCGTCCCTCGTGGTCTCGAACAAGCGCCGTGCGCGCGGCCTGACCCCGACGGGCTCGCAGCCCACGGTCTCCGCCGAGGCCGACGCGAAGTAGCCCGCCCCGCACCGCTCCGTACCGCAGCGCTCTGTACCGCACCGCTCCGTACCGCGAAAGCGACAGTTCCCCGCCGGATCTCCGCGGGGAACTGTCGCTTTCGGGGTACTCCCCCGCGGGCAGGCGGGCAGGCGGGCAGCCGGGCAGCCGGGCAGCCGGGCGGCTACGCAGCGGCGTCGCGACGCTGGACGCGCTGACCGACCACGGCCGACACACCGTCCTGCCGCATGGAGACGCCGTACAGCGCGTCGGCGATCTCCATCGTGCGCTTCTGGTGCGTGATCACGATGAGCTGCGAGGCCTCGCGAAGCCGCTCGAACACGGTCAGCAGCCGGCCGAGGTTCGCGTCGTCGAGCGCCGCCTCGACCTCGTCCATGATGTAGAACGGCGAGGGCCTGGCGGTGAAGATCGCCACAAGGAGCGCCACCGCCGCCAGGGACCGCTCGCCGCCGGACAGCAGCGTCAGCCGGTCGATCTTCTTGCCTGCGGGCTTCACCTGCACGTCGATCCCCGTCCCGAGCAGGTCGGTGGAGTCGGTCAGCGTGATCGACCCGGACCCGCCGGGGAAGAGGACCGGGAAGATGACGTCGAAGGCCTCGCGGGTGTCGTTGAACGCCGACTCGAAGATGGTCTGCATCTTCGTGTCGAGTTCCTCGATGATCGTCATGAGATCGGTGCGGGTCTTCTGCAGGTCCTCGAGCTGCTCGGCGAGGAACGCGTGCCGCTGTTCGAGCGCCTGGAACTCCTCGAGCGCGAGCGGGTTCACCTTGCCGAGCTGGCCGAGGTCGCGTTCGGCCGCCTTCAGCCGGCGCTCCTGTTCGGCGCGCACGTAGGGCACCGTCTCGACCTCGGTCACGTCGACGTCGTCGGTCGCGTCGAACTCGGGCAGCGCGGGGCCGCCCGGCAGCGTCGACTCGGCGTCGACGAGCTCGGGGACGTCCGCGTCCGCGTCCTCGGAGTCCACGGCGCCCACAGCATCCACGTCGACGTCCTCGTCCGGAGCGACCGCAGCCGCTGCCGCCGCCGCCCGCGACGCATCCCGGTGCTTCCGCGCGAGCACCCGGGGGTCGATGAGCACGTCGACGGGCACGGGCACGTCGGGCCCGTACTCCGCCACGAGGACGGCCTCGACGAGCCCGAGTTCGCTCTGAGCCCGGTCCAGCACGCCGGACACGTGCAGCTTCTTCTCGTAGATCTCCATCTCGAGCGAGTGCACACCGTCGGTGATCGACTGCAGACGATCCCGCAGCTCGCGTTCCTCGTTCCGGATCGTCTGCAGCTCGGTGTTCCGCTTCGACCGTTCGGACTCCGCGGTCGCGAGTTGCACGCGCGCCTCGGCCAGCGAGCGGTCGACCGCACCGAGCACCTCCGGCAGGTCCGCGAGGACACTCTCGGCCGTCGCCATCTGCCCACGCCGGATGACCGCGAGCCGTGCCGCTTCCTCGGCCGCCGCACGCTCCGCCTCGAGCTGCCGGTCGAGCTGGTCGGCACGCGACCGTTCGGCCCGCGCCCGCTCGCGCACGGTGTCGATCTGGATGCGCTGCTCGATCTCCGCGGCACGCGCCGCCTCGAGCGCGTCCTGCAGCGCCGGACGTTCGGAGGCGTCGACGGTCGGTCGCGGCGCCCCCGCGTGTTCCTGCTGCGCCTGCTCGGCCTCGGCGAGGACACGTTCTGCGGATTCGACCGCACCATCCGTCTCACCGAGCGCCGCGCGGAGCCGCTCGACCTCGGCGAGGGCGTTCTCCGCCTTCGCGCGGACCGACGCGCTCGTCCGGTCGTACTCGGCGACGGCTGCGGCGTGCGCGCGGCTCGTCCGGTCGGCATCGTCCGCAGCGCGGCGCGCGTCGTCCACGTCGGTGCGTGCGGCCTGGAGGCTCGTGGCCAGCTCCGCCGCGGCCGTCGCGATGGCATCGCGACGCGTCACCGCGTCGTCCCGTTCCGCGACGAGCTCGATACGCGAGGTGGTCCGCTCACCGCCGCCGGTCACGCGGACCGCACGGACGAGGTCACCCGAGCGCGTCACGACCGTCGCCTGCGGGGCGGCGGTGAGCACGGCCTCCAGGTCGACGTCGTCGGAATCGGCGACCAACGTGTCCGCGAGGATCGCGGACAGGGCGGGCGGGCCGCTGACCAGGTCGAGGGCGCGACGGACGCCGGCGGGTGCGGCGGAGCCGGCCGCGGTTCCTGCGGCGTCCGCGACGACCACGTCGATGCGACCGATGTCCTCGGTGCGGGCGTGTGCGACGGCGTCGAGGGCCGCTGCGCGGTCCTCGGCCAGGACTGCGTCGGCGAGTCCGTCGAGCGCCGCGGCGATGGCGGCCTCGAAGCCGGCCGTCACGGTGAGGTGGTCAGCGAGCCGGCCGACGATCCCGGCACGTCCCGCCTCGATGAGCGCCTGGGAACCGTCGCGGACGTCGATCGACATGCCGAGTGCGGCCACGCGCGCGTCGAGGGCGTCCCGCTCGCGTTCCATGCCGTGCAGCCGGTCGCGGAGCTCGTCGCGGGTGGTCTGCGTCCGTTCGAGCCGCTCGCGGGCGGCGTCGAGCGCGGTCTGCAGGGCATCGGCGTCGGTGTCCGCCGACGGGTCCGTCCCGACGTCCGCCAGCGCCGCCTCGGCGACCCGGGAACGCTCGGTGGCCTCGGTGAGCGCACGCTCCCGACGTTCCCGGTCGGCGACGGCGGAACCGCGCTTGGACCTGGCGACGTCGACCGCGCTGGCGAGCCGCTGCGCGTCGAGGTCGTGCTGGGATACGAGCGCCGCCTGCGCTGCGATCCGCTCGTCGAGCGCGTCGAGGGTCGCACGGGCCCGCCGGACCCGGTCGGCGGCCGCGGCCATCCCCTGTTGCATCGCGGTCGCCTGGGCATTGAGCCGGTCCCCCTCGGCGCGGACGCCGGCGACCTGCTCGGTGGTGATCGTGGGGCCCTGCTGCGGGGCGTCCGACTGCTGGGCGAGGAGCATCAGGCGCTGGTTGGCGAGGCTCGACAGGCCACGGAGTCGTTCCTGCACGCTCTCGAGCCGGTGCACGACCGTGCGGGCGCGGTCCACGTCGTCGCCGACCATGCTCTGCTCGACGTGCTGTTGCCGGGCGCGGGTCTGGTCGAGGCGCTCGGTGAGGACGATGCGCTCGGACTTCCGGCCGGCCTCGACCTCCTGGTGCTCGTGGAGCTCGCGGCGCAGGCGGACGACGTCGTCCGCCAGGATCCGGGCCTTGGCGTCGCGGGCGACGGCTGCGACGGACTGTGCCTTGCGTGCGACTTCGGCCTGGCGACCGAGGGGCTTCAGCTGACGTCGGATCTCACCGGCGAGGTCGGACAGACGCGTGAGGTTCGTCTGCATGGCGTCGAGCTTCCGGAGGGTCTTCTCCTTGCGCCGACGGTGCTTGAGGATGCCGGCCGCTTCCTCGATGAACCCACGGCGGTCCTCCGGGGTCGCGTGCAGGACCTTGTCGAGCTGCCCCTGCCCGACGATGACGTGCATTTCCCGCCCGAGGCCGGTGTCCGAGAGCAGTTCCTGCACGTCGAGCAGACGGCAGTTCTCCCCGTTGATGGCGTACTCGCTGCCGCCGTTCCGGAACAGCGTGCGGGAGATCGTCACCTCGCTGTAGTCGATCGGCAGGAGCCCGTCGGTGTTGTCGATCGTCAGGAGCACCTGCGCCCGGCCGAGCGGGCCACGGGTCGAGGTGCCGGCGAAGATGACGTCCTCCATCTTGCCGCCACGGAGGGTCTTCGCCCCCTGCTCCCCCATCACCCATGCGAGGGCGTCGACCACGTTGGACTTGCCGGAGCCGTTCGGGCCGACGATGCAGGTCACCCCTGGTTCGAACGCGAACGTCGTCGGTTGCGCGAAGGACTTGAACCCCTTGATGGTCAGGCTCTTCAAGTACATGGCGGTCTCCGGGTGTGTCGCTCGTCGCGCTGCTCGCTGGCTGGTGTCTCGCTGTTCGGCGTCAGGCTAACGCCTGCGAGCGCGCGGACGCGGCTGGCACACGGGGCAGATGTGGCTGGATCGGTTCATGAAGGCCTCGCGCACGATCGTCGTGCCGCACCGCGGGCACGGCTTCCCCTGCTGTCCGTAGACGTTGAGGCGCTGCGAGAAGTAGCCGGACTGGCCGTTCACGTTGACGTACTGGGCGTCGAAGCTCGTGCCACCGTCCTCGAGTGCCCGCGCGAGCACGCTGCGGACCTCGTCGAGGAGCAGCTGCACCGATGCCCGGGGCAGGCGGTCAGCCGGGCGGTCGTAGTGGAGCTTCGCCGCCCACAGCGACTCGTCGGCGTAGATGTTGCCGATGCCGCTCACGACGCCCTGGTCGAGCAGCACCCGCTTGATGCCGCTCGAGCGCTTCCTCGCCATCTGCACGAACCGGTCGTCGTCGAACGCGGGGTCGAGCGGGTCGCGGGCGATGTGGGAGACCTGGGTCGGGATGCTCCGACGCCAGGGGGCATCGGGCTGTCGGTCGTCCACGACGCCGGCGAACCCGGCGGGCGCGCCGTCGATCGTGGGCACCATCGCGTCGATCGCCATCGAGCCGAACGTGCGCTGGTCGACGAACTCGAGCTCGACGGGAGGCTCCTGCGCGCCGTCGCGGTCCGATCCGCCGGGCTGGACGTCGATGACGATGCGGCGGTGCTTCGCCGCCGGACGGTCGCGGCCGAGCAGGATCTGCCCGCTCATGCCGAGGTGTGCCACGAGCGCTTCTGCTCGGCCGTCGGCACCCGGCTCGGCGAGCGGGAGCCAGATGAACTTGCCGCGGCGGACGGCTGCGGCGATGGTCCTGCCGGTCAGGCGGTGCGCGAAGTCCTCGGCGGGGCCGTCGTGGCGGGTGAGGGCCCGCTCGTCGGCCACGTGCACGGCGAGGACCCGGGCGCCGCTGACCGCGGGCTCGAGGCCGGCGCGGACGACCTCGACCTCGGGGAGTTCGGGCACGCGCTAGGACCCGGCGGGCTCTGCGGCCGGCGCGACAGCGCCCGTGGGCGCCGCGTCGTCGGTGCTCCGGCCTGACAGGCGCGTCCAGGCGTCCAGCGCCGCGGCCATCTCGGCGGTCTTCTTGCTCGACCCGGAGCCCGAGGCGATGTCCTCGCCCTGCAGCACGACGGTGGCGTGGAAGGTCTTGTCGTGGTCGGGGCCCTCTTCGGTGACCCGGTAGGCCGGGTTGCCGAGGGTCAGCGACGACGCGAGCTCCTGCAGGCTCGTCTTCGGGTCCATCGCGGCACCGAAACGGTCGGGGTCGATGAGCAGCGGCTCCACGAGGCGCAGGACGAGCGCGGTCGCTTCGTCGGGCCCGGCGGAGAGGTACGTCGCGCCGATGACGGCTTCGACAGTGTCGGCGAGGATCGACGACTTGTCACGGCCGCCGGTCAGTTCTTCGCCCTTGCCGAGCCGCAGGTAGGCGCCGAGGCCGTTGAGCCGGGCGATCTCCGCGAGGGCGACCGTCGAGACGAGGCTCGCCCGGCGCTTCGCCAGGTCGCCTTCGTCGAGGTCCGGGAAGTCGCGGTAGAGCTTCACCGTCACGGCCTGACCGAGGATGGAGTCACCGAGGAACTCGAGGCGTTCGTTGTGCCCGATGCCGCCGTGCTCGTACGCGAACGAGCGGTGCGTCAGGGCGAGTTGGAGCAGCTCCGGAGACACGTCGACCCGGAGCAGTGCACGCAGACGAGCGACGTCCGACCCCGCGGGGTTGGACCTCGCGGAGCCGGACGTCGCTGCCATGCGTGCTACCGGATCAGACGTCGGCGACCTTGCGGCCCTTGTACTCCATGTACAGGGCGGTGCCGGCCGAGTCCTCGACGACCTTCGCGCGGTGCGGGAGGCTGTAGGTGACCTTGCCGTTCTCGATCGTCTTCACGAGCTGGACCGGCGCGGCCTTCCACTGCGAACGACGGGCGTGCGTGTTGGCACGGGACTGCTTGCGCTTGGGAACGGCCATAGTGGTTCTCTTTCGGTTGGTCGGTGGTCAGTCGGTGGAGGTGCTGTGAGCGCAGTGCTCGGTCTTCAGCTGTCGTACTCGGTCTTCAGCTGTCGTACCCGGTCAGCTGTCGTTCTCGTCGAACGTCAGTCCGTCGAGCGCAGCCCAGCGGGGATCCGTCGGCTCGGGAGCCGTACGCCCCGTGTCTGCCAGGCGCTCACCCGTCACCGGGTCGAGTCCTGGGCAGTCCGGTCGGCAGACCGGCTGGAACGGCAGTGACAGCACCACCGCGTCTCGAACGACCGGTTCAGAATCCACGTGGTCTTCGTGAACATGGAAGTCGAAATCCTCCGAGGCATCATACGCGAACAGCTCGGCGAAATCGACTTCGACCGGTTCGCTGATGTCGATGAGGCAGCGCGAGCACTGCCCCGTGGCCTCTGCGGAAGCGTGCCCGGAGACGAGCACGCCCTCGTGGAGGCCCTCGAGCCGGAGCTCGATGTGGATCGGAGCGCCCTCGCGAACGGCCACGACCCCTGCCCCGAGGGTCTCGGGGACGGTGATGTCGAGCGTGTGCTCGCGCATCTCGCCCGGGCGGTGCGCGAGGTCACGCACGCGCAGGGCGTAGGGGCTGTTCACGGGGGAAGACACGATCGGCCATCCTAGCGCGGACAACGGCTGACGTCGAGGAGCGCGCTGCCGTGTCGTCTCAGCCGACGGCGTTCCGGAGTGCTTCGTCGACGACGACGGGCACGTACGGCGACACGTCACCGCCGAGCGTCGCCACCTGCCGGATGAGCGAGCTCGAGACGTGGGCGCGCGACGCCTCGGGCAGCAGGAACACCGTCTCGACGTCGGCGAGGTGCCGGTTCATGATCGCCATCGGGGTCTCGTACGCGACGTCCTCGCCCGAACGGACGCCCTTCACCAGGACGGTCGCGCCGACCTGCCGGCAGTAGTCGACGAGGAGTCCGGCGGTCCACTCCCCGACCCGGATGTTCGCCGGCGCGCCCGTCTCGGCCAACGACTCCTCGATGAGCCGGACACGATCGACGGCGTCGAACATCGCGGTCTTCTTGTCGGGGTTGTGCACGACGAGGACGTGGACCTCGTCGAAGAGTCCTGCCGCCCGGCCGATCACGTCGAGGTGCCCGAGGGTCACGGGGTCGAAGGAGCCGGGGACGACCGCGATCTGCGTCATACCCGCGACCATACCTGGCCCGCCGCCGGTTCAGTTCTTGCCGAGGAACGCCGCGTCGGACTCGTCCAGGCGCCGGGCGAGGGCGTCCCGGAGCTCGGGCTGTCCGTCGAGCGTCGGGTCGATCCCGAGCAGTCGTTCGGCTTCTTCCCGCGCGTCGACGATGATGTCGGCGTCCCGCACGACACGGAGCAGGTTGAGCGACGACCGGCCGCCGGACTGCCGCTCCCCCAGCACGTCGCCTTCGCGGCGGAGCTCGAGGTCCACGCGTGCCAGCTCGAAGCCGTCGTCAGAGGCCTCCACCGCATCGACCCGCTCGCGCGAGGTGCTCTCGAGCTCGGCGGAGGTGACGAGCAGGCACACGCCCGCGTACTGCCCACGACCGATGCGGCCGCGCAGCTGGTGGAGTTGGGAGACACCGAACCGATCGGCGTCGAGGATCGCCATCATCGACGCGTTCGGCACGTCGACACCGACCTCGATCACGGTGGTCGCGACAAGGACGTCGATCTCGCCGGCCGCGAACGCCGTCATCACGCGGTCCTTCTCGTCGCCGGTCATCCGACCGTGCAGGACCTCGATCCGGCGGCCGTCGAGGACCGGCATCGTGCGCATCCGCTCCGCCGTCGCCAGGACCGTCGCCGGCGCACGCTTCGGCGCGTCGTCCTCGGTCTCGATGTCGGGGGACGGCTCGCCGTCGTCCTCGGCGTGGGCGTCGTCGATCGCCGGGCAGACCACGAAGGCCTGCCGGCCGGCGCCGAGCTCCTCTGCCATGCGGGTCCAGATCCTCGACTCCCACCCGGGGTGCTCCGCCAGGCCGACCGTGAAGGTCTCCACCCCGGCGCGGCCCGACGGCATGCCGGCGATCGTGGAGACGTCGAGGTCGCCGAAGACCGTCATCGCGACGGTGCGCGGGATCGGCGTCGCGGTGAGGACGAGCACGTGCGGCGGTCGCTCCCCCTTCGTGCGGAGGGCTTCGCGCTGCTCGACACCGAACCGGTGCTGCTCGTCGACGACCACGAGGCCGAGCTCGGCGAAGTCCACCTTGTCGCCGAGCAACGCGTGCGTTCCGACGACGAGCCGGGAGCTGCCGGATGCCGCCGCGAGGAGTGCACGACGGCGTTCGTCAGTGGACTGCGACCCGGTGAGGATGACCGGACGGAGTTCGGCGGCGAGGTCGGGGCCGAGGAACTTCACGATCGAGCGCAGGTGCTGCGCCGCGAGGACCTCGGTCGGGGCGATGAGTGCCGACTGCCCGCCGGACTCCGCGACCGTCAGCATCGCCCGGATGGCGACGAGGGTCTTGCCGGAGCCGACCTCGCCCTGGACCAGCCGGTGCATCGGCCACGACTCCGTCAGGTCGTGCGCGATCTCGTCGCCGACGGCGCGCTGGTCGTCCGTCAGGGTGAACGGCAGCGTCGCGTCGAAGCGCTCGAGGATCCCACCAGGTGACGCGGTCCGCGGGGTCGAGGCCGTCGCACGTGCGGCGATGCGGCGCTGGACCAGGGCGGTCTGCAGCACGAACGCCTCCCGGTAGCGGAGGGCGTCCTGCGCTCGCTTGAAGTCGGACACCTTCTCGGGGCGGTGCAGCAGTTCGAGCGCGCGTCGGAACGGCACCAGGTCGAGCCGGGTCCTGACGCCGGACGGGATCGGGTCGGCGATGTCGGGCAGGGTGTCGAGCACCACCGACATGGCCTTCGCGATCTGCCACGAGGACAGCGACGCGGTGGCCGGGTAGATCGGGATCGGCTGCCGCGAGAACCGGATCGCTTCCTCGGACTCGGGGTCGGCGGTGGCACGAGGGTCGTCCGCGTCGAAGAGCTCGTAGTCGGGGTGCGCGAGCTGCCGGGCGCCGCGGTAGTCGCCGACCTTGCCCGCGAAGATGCCACGCGCACCGACGACGAGGTCCTTCGTCCGCCAGCCCTGGTTGAAGAACGTGAGCGTGAGCAGGCCCTTGCCGTCGCCGATCTTCGCTTCGAGGATGGACCCCCGGCGCTGACGCATCGTGCGTTCGCGGACGTCGACGACCTCGGCGACGATCGTCACCGATTCCCCGATGGCGAGCGAGTCGAGCGCCGTCAGGGCACCGCGCTCGGCGTAGCGACGCGGCGCGTGCTCGAGGAACTCCCCCACCGTGCGGTACCCGAACGCCTTCTCGACCGCCTTCGCCGTGCGGCCACCGAGCACGTTCGCGAGCTTCGTGTCGAGCGGCGCCGGGCCCCACTGCAGGTCGGACGGGGCGGCCGGCGCGGCGGATCCTGAGGTGACCACACGGCAACGGTACCCGGCACGACCGACGTGCACCGAGCCTCCAGGACGGCCTGTGGAGAACGTCGGAACCCGACCCGGCGGCCGCTACGGTTGCTGCATGACCCGCATCATCGCCGGCGCCGCCGGTTCCACGACGCTCCGGGTGCCGAAGTCGGGTACCCGACCGACGAGCGACCGGGTGCGCGAAGCGCTGTTCTCCTCGCTCGAGTCGCGCGGGCTCGTCGACGACACCGCGGTGGCCGACCTCTACGCGGGGACGGGCGCGCTGGGGCTCGAAGCGGCCTCGCGCGGTGCCGTCGAGGTGGTCCTGGTGGACCGGGCTGCGGCGGCCGCGGCGGTCTGTCGAGAGAACGCGCGCACCGTGCAGCAGCGGGTCCCTGGAGTCCGCATCGACGTGCACGCGCAGCCGGCGCTGGGGTTCCTCCGTGGGACCGTCCGGACGTTCGACCTGGTGTTCATCGACCCGCCGTACGACGTCGCCGAGTCCGAGATCGGCGAGGTGCTCGACGCGCTCGTCCCCCGGCTGACGCGCGACGCCGTCGTGATCGTCGAGCGCAGCAAGCGGTCGCCGGAACCGACATGGCCCGCGGGGCTGGCGCCGTTCAGCAAGCGCAGCTACGGCGAGACCGTCGCGTGGGAGGCCGTGGTCGCCACCGCCTGACGGGCGAGTGGCGCCGCGCCCGCGCCCCCCGCGCCCCCTCAGCCCGCGACGCCGTCCCAGTCCGCGTACGGGTCCCACCCCGTCGTCGGGACGGCGTCACCGTCACGCACGAGGTCGGCCGCACCGCGCGCCAGCACGACACCGATCTGCCGGAACCCACCGGGCAGCGCGGCGTCTGCCGGGAACGTCGCGAGCAGCCCGTGGTCCTCGCCCCCGTGCAGCGCCACCTCGTCGAGCGCCGCGGAGATCTTCAGCGTCACCCCGCTCGACCGCGCGAGCCTCCCGGCGTCGATCGCGAGCCCGTCCGACAGGTCGAGCATCGCCGTCGCGCCGGCAGCGGCAGCGAGCGGCCCGTCGGCGATCGGTGGCACCGGTCGACGCTGCCGCCCGACGTCCGGGTCCTCGTCGAGACCAGCGGCGACCACCGCGGCCCGCGACGGCTCACCGTGCGCGTCGACACCGGACCGGAACAGCCGAGCGAGCCCGCGCGCCGCGCGACCGAGCTCGCCCGAGACGGCCAGCACGTCGCCGACCCGCGCCCCCGACCGCAGCACCGGAGCACGGTCCTGCAGGTCACCGAAGGCCGTCACGGCGACCGTGAACGCCGACGACGTGGACAGGTCTCCCCCGACGACCCCGCACCCGGGAGCGAGCGCGTCGACCGCGAACCGGAACCCGTCCGCGATGCCCTCGAGCACCGCGACGGGAGTGTCCTGCGGCGCGGCGATCGCCACGACCAGTCCAGACGGCACCGCCCCCATCGCGGCGACGTCCGAGAGGTTCGTCGCCGCCGCCTTCCACCCGACGTCCGTCGGCGACGACCACGCCCACCGGAAGTCCGGACCGTGCACCATCATGTCGGTCGTCACGACGAAGCGACCGTCGGGAGCGGCGACGACCGCGCAGTCGTCCCCTGGCCCGACGATCGGCGACCCCTGCGGTAGCCGCGACGTCACCCGGTCGAGCACGACGAGTTCACCGAGCTCCCCGACGGTTGGTCCGGTCCAGGGCTCGTCCTTCGCGTCCACACGAGAACGGTAGCCTGGACTCTCGATGGACACTGTGCGCCGCCCCCTGCGGATCCTCGCCGGACTCGGCGTCGTGGTCGCCCTCGCCGCCGGGCTGACCGGGTGCACGAACGCCGTCACGATGACCGCGGCCCCGTCGGCGAACGCCGCAGCGTGTGCCGCTGCCCAGGTCCGTCTCCCGGACACCGTCGACACGAAGTACGCGCTCCGCAACACGAACGCCCAGTCCACCGCTGCGTGGGGCGACCCCTCGGCGGCGCTCTACCACTGCGGTGTCGCGGTCCCGACGGTCTCCGACCTGCCGTGCTTCTCGAAGGGGTCGGTCGACTGGATCCGCGACGACGAGGGGAAGCAGATCGTCTACACGACGTTCGGGCGGGACCCCGCGGTGCAGGTCGTCATCGACTCCACGAAGACCACCGACCAGGTCCTGCAGGACATCGGGAACGCCGTCGAGGCGCTACCGAAGGACGGGCACGAGTGCCTCGACCCGTCCGACGTGCAGGGCTGACGCGACCCACCACCGGACGGGAGGCTCGTGGCGGGCCCGCCACGAGCCTCCCGTCCGCCGTGGCGTGCGTTCCTACCCATCGCGCCCGCAGGAGGAAGCCGAATCGCGCGTAGGTGGCCGGAACGAACGACTTCCTACGCGCGGATCGGCAGCCTACGCGCGAATCGGCACCCCACGCGCGGATCGGCACCCTACGCGCGGAACGGCCAACCACGCGCGGTGCGACCGCGTCAGCGGACGGCGGCGCGACCCAGCTCGATGAGCTCCGCGACGAGCTCCGGGTAGGTGACCCCCGTGGCCGCCCAGCAGCGCGGGTACATCGAGAACGGGGTGAAGCCCGGCATCGTGTTGACCTCGTTCACGACGAAGCCGTCGTCGGTCAGGAAGCAGTCGACGCGGGCGAGACCGGAGCCGCCGATCGCCTCGAACGCGCGGGCACCGATCGAGCGGATCTCGTCCGTCTCGGACTCGGTCAGCGGCGCCGGGCAGAGGAGCTGCTCGTCCCCGCCGAGGTACTTCGACGCGAAGTCGTAGAAGCCGTCCTCGGCGACGACGATCTCGCCGGGCAGGCTCGTGCGCGGCGTGCCGTCGCGACCCTCGAGGACGGCGACCTCGACCTCGCGCCCGACGACGCGGGGCTCGACGATGACCTTGCTGTCGTGCTCGAACGCCAGGTGCATGGCCGCTGCCAGCTGCTCGGGTCCGTCGACCCGGGACACGCCCATGCTCGAACCGGCGCGGGCGGGCTTCACGAAGAGCGGCCAGCCGTGCGCCGCGATCGTCTCGGCCACCCCGAGCTCGTCGGCCTGCCACTGCCGACGGAGCACGGTCGTCCACGGGGCCACGCGGAGCCCGGCGTGCTCGAGGACGGCCTTCGCGACGTGCTTGTCCATCGCGAGCGCACTCGCCAGGACGCCGTCCCCGGCGTACGGCAGCCCGGCGATCTCGAGCATGCCCTGGATGGTGCCGTCCTCGCCGAACGGACCGTGCAGGATCGGGAAGACGATGTCGACGGGGATCGTGGTGACGGTGCCGTCCTGGTGCTCGACGGTCAGCTGCCGCGGCTCGGCGGCGCTCGGGAACCGGACGCGCGTGCCGTTGTCCGGCACCGTCGGCAGGTGCTCGCCGACGAGTGCCCACTGCTCCGGGTCGTCCGGCTGCAGCGTGAAGGCCCCGTCCTTGGTGATGCCGACGGGGACGATCTCGTACGCGGCGCGGTCGACCGCGTCCATGATGCCGCCGGCGGTCACGCAGCTGATCTCGTGTTCGCTCGACCGGCCGCCGAACAGGACGACGACGGTGGTGCTGCTGCTGGTCATGGGCGCTCCTGGGTGCAGAGTGGCCGGACCGGTCACTCGCCCTGGGGCTCGTCGGTCTCGGTGAGGTGCGGCGCGATGTTGCGCGGATCGAGCCTACCGGCGAGGACCTCGCCGACCTGCCCGACGATGGGCATGTCGACGCCGTTCGCCCGCGCGAGTTCGAGGATCGGCGCGACGGACGCCAGCCCCTCCGCGGTCTGGTTCATCTGCCGGACGACCTCGTCGAAGCGGTACCCCTGGCCGAGCAGTCGCCCGGCGGTGTTGTTCCGCGACAGCGGCGACTGGCACGTCGCGATGAGGTCGCCGAGCCCCGCGAGACCGGACAGCGTCGAGGGCTGGGCGCCGAGCGACACGGCGAACTCCGTCATCTCCGCGAGCCCGCGGGTGATGATCGACGCCTTCGTGTTCTCGCCGTAGCCGACACCGTCCACGATGCCGATCGCGACGGCGATGAGGTTCTTCAGCACCCCGCCGAACTCGGTGCCGATGACGTCCGTGTTGATGAAGGACCGGAAGTACGGGTTCGTCGCGACGGCGGCGACCGCGCTGGCGGTGTCCGCGCTCGTCGAGGACACCACGGCCGCGGTCGGCTGCCGCCGCGCGATCTCGAGGGCCAGGTTCGGGCCGCTCGCCACCGCGATGCGGTCCTGGTCGATGCCGAGTCCCTGGAGCAGGACCTCGCTCATCCGGAGCCCCGTGGCCTTCTCGACGCCCTTCATCAGGCTGACGACGGGGACGTCGGCCGGGAGCAGTTCGCGGATGGCCTCGAGGTTCGACCGCAGTGTCTGCGACGGCACGGACACGTAGACCTGCTGCGCGCCCTGGAGCACGGCGGCCAACGACGTCGACGCGGTCAGCGTGCGCGGCAGGTTGATCCCCGGCAGGTAGTCCGAGTTGCGCTTGGTCTCGGTGATCTCCCGGGCGACCTCGGGTCGACGGGCCCAGACGACGGTCTCGGCGCCGCCCTCGGCGAGGACCTTCGCGAACGTGGTCCCCCAGCTGCCGGCACCGATGACCGCCACGCGGGGCTTGTCCGTCTGCTGCATGACGACGCGGATCGCGGCGGTGTCGACCGCGCCGCGTGCCGCGGCGGTGGGGTCCGGGTGGTCGTCGTGCGGGCGGAGGCCTGGTGCGCCGTCGCTCGCGCCGGTGCTGGTCGCGCCGGCGGTTGCGCCGGTGCTGGGTGCGTCACTCAAACTTGCCGGTTTCCTTCTGGTTCTTCGTCGACGGGTCCCACCGGGTCGCCGGGGCCTGTTCGCCGCGGAGTTGCTCGACGAGCTCGGTGATGCGGTCCATCAGGACGGCGGTCGCCTCGGTGAGCAGCTGCTGGTCGATCGGGCGCCCACGGAACGCCGACAGGTCGACCGGATCGCCGAACACGACGTCCACGCGCGACGGCGGGAACAGCCGGAGCTTGTTCGAGTAGCGCGCCATGATCCGCTGCGTGCCCCAGTGCGCCATCGGGATGAGCGGCACGTCGTTCTCGAGCGCGATCCGCACCGCGCCGGTCTTGCCGCGCATCGGCCACAGGTCGGGGTCGCGGGTCAGCGTCCCCTCCGGGTAGACGATCACGGCGCCGCCGCGCTCCATGAGGGACCGACCGCCGCCGAGGGGATCGCTGATGCGGGTGCGTCCGGACCGCTCGACCGGGATCTGCCCCATGCCGCTCATGAGCTTGCCGAACACGGGGACGCGGAACAGCGACGCCTTCGCCAGGAAGCGCGGCTGCCGGCGGCTGAGGTACACCGCGGTGCCCACGACGAGCGGGTCGATGTTCGTGTAGTGGTTCGGCGCGAGGACGAACGCACCCTGCTCCGGCAGCCGGTTCCGGCCGTGCCAGTGGTAGCGCGCGGTGAACCGGAAGGTCGGGATCACGAAGAACGCGGTGATCCGGAACGCCAGGTTGAGGTCGCCGCGCTTCCACCGGCGGCCGGGGTTCGGCAGGCCGGTGGTCACACGGTCGAGGTCACGGCCGGGCGTGCCATGGTCGGCGCCGGGCACGGCGCGGTCGGCGCCGGGCACGCCGCGGTCGTCGCCCGCGGGGGCGCCGCGGTGGTCGTCAGCCATCTCAGCCGGCCCTGTGCTCATCCCGCAAAATCGAAGTCCGCCCCGAGCTTGCGCAGCTTCGGGATGAAGTGCTCGTACCCGCGGCTGATGATGCCGACGTTCGTGATGTGCGACTCCCCCTCGGCGGTGAGTGCCGCGATGAGGTGGCTGAAGCCGCCACGGAGGTCCGGGACGCGCACGTTCGCGCCGTGCAGCTTCGTCGGCCCGGTGATCACCGCTGCCTGCTCGAACGGACGACGGGCGACCCGGCGGTCGTGCCCGGGGAGCCCCTCCTTGTGCACGACGATGTCGGCACCCATCTCGTTGAGGGCCTCGGTGAAGCCGAAGCGGTTCTCGTAGACGGTCTCGTGCACGATGCTCTGGCCGTCGGCCTGGGTCAGCGCGACGACGAGCGGCTGCTGCCAGTCCGTCATGAAGCCGGGGTGCACGTCGGTCTCGATGACCACGGGCTTGAGGACCTCGAGCTCCCGGTAGAACCGGATGCCGTCCTCCTGGATGTCGAACCCGCCGCCGACCTTGCGGAAGACGTTGAGGAACGTCATGAGCTCCTGCTGCTTCGCGCCCTCGACGAAGATGTCGCCGTTGGTCGCGAGCGCGGCGGAGGCCCAGCTCGCTGCCTCGTTGCGGTCGTTGATCGCGCGGTGGGTGTACCCACGGAGCGACTCGACGCCCTCGATGAAGATCGTGCGGCTCGGCTCGACCGTGATGATCGCGCCCATCTTCTGCAGGATCGCGATGAGGTCCATGATCTCGGGCTCGATCGCGGCGTTCCGGAGCTCGGTCGTGCCGTCGGCGAGCACCGACGACAGCAGGACCTGCTCGGTCGCACCGACGCTCGGGTACGGCAGCTCGATGTTCGCGCCCTTGAGGCCGTTCGGCGCCGTGATGTGGATGCCGGAGACCTGCTTGTCGACGACGGCACCCATGGCCCGCAGCGCGTCGAGGTGGAAGTCGATCGGACGGTCGCCGATGCGGCAGCCACCGAGGTCGGGGATGAACGCCTCGCCGAGCTTGTGCAGCAGCGGGCCGCAGAACAGGATCGGGATGCGGCTCGAGCCGGCGTGCGCGTCGATCTCGGCGAAGTGTGCCGACTCGACGTTCGACGGGTCGAGGATGAGCTCGCCTCGTGCAGGATCCGTGATGCGCACACCGTGCACCTCGAGCAGCGCGCGGACGACCTTGACGTCGGAGATGTCCGGGACGTCCTTGAGGATCGACGGGGTGTCGCCGAGCAGGGAGGCCACCATGGCCTTCGTCGCGAGGTTCTTCGCGCCGCGGACCTCGATGCGTCCGACCAGCGGCTTGCCGCCGCGGATGACGATCTCGTCCGACTTCAACCCGACGCGTGCCCCAGCTGCTGCTGCGTCCTGTACGAGAGAGTTCACTACTTCACCGGCAATGTTTTCGGCCGCCAGTTTCCACGGCGGGATTCGAACTCCGTGATCGAGGTCTCGTCACGGAGGGTGAGCCCGATGTCGTCGAGCCCTTCCATCAACCGCCAACGAGTGTAAGCGTCGATCTCGAATGCCACGTCCACATCGCCCAGCGACACGCGCTGCGCCGCCAGGTCCACCGTCGCCTCGATGCCCGGGTTCGCCTCGATGGCGGCCCACAGGCGCTCGACTTCCGGTTCGGTCACGATTGCGGTGACCAGGCCCTGCTTGCCCGCGTTGCCCTTGAAGATGTCCGCGAACCGGGGTGAGATGACGACCCGGAACCCGAAGTCGCGGAGCGCCCACACGGCGTGTTCACGCGACGATCCGGTGCCGAAGTCGGGGCCGGCGACGAGCACCTTCGCGCGGTCGTACGGCTCCTGGTTCAACACGAAGGACGGGTCCTGGCGCCACCCGGAGAACAGTGCGTCCTCGAAGCCCGTCTTCGTGACGCGCTTCAGGTACACGGCGGGGATGATCTGGTCGGTGTCGACGTTCGACCGCTTCAGCGGTGCCGCGATCCCGGTGACGGTGCCGATCTTCTCCATCAGACTGCCCCTTCCAGAGCGGTTGCTGCTTCGGTTTCCAGGTCCCACGGGCTCGACAGCGTCCCGCGCACGGCGGTGGCGGCCGCGACGAGCGGCGACACGAGGTGCGTGCGCCCACCCTTGCCCTGGCGTCCCTCGAAGTTGCGGTTCGAGGTCGACGCGCACCGCTCCCCCGGCGCGAGCTGGTCGGGGTTCATGCCGAGGCACATCGAGCAGCCGGCGAAGCGCCACTCGGCCCCGAATTCGGTGAAGACCTTGTCGAGCCCCTCGGCCTCGGCCTCGAGCCGGACCCGTGCGGAGCCGGGCACGACCATGACGCGGACACCCTCGGCCTTGGTGCGCCCCTTGATGACGGACGCGAACGCGCGGAGGTCCTCAATGCGCGAGTTCGTGCAGGAGCCCATGAAGACCGCGTCGACGGCGATGTCCTTCATCGGCGTACCAGCGGTGATGTCCATGTACTCCAGCGCGCGCTGCGCCGCCGCCTGGTCGTTGGGGTCGGTGTAGTCCGCCGGATCGGGTACGGTCTCGGAAAGCGAGACGCCCTGGCCCGGGTTCGTCCCCCAGGTGACGAAGGGCTCGAGCGCGTCGGCGTCGATGAACACCTCGGCGTCGAACACGGCGTCGTCGTCGGTGTTCAGCGTGTCCCAGTACGCGACGGCCTCGTCCCAGTCGGCGCCGGTCGGGGCGTGGTCGCGGCCCTGGACGTAGTCGTAGGTGATCTGGTCGGGGCCGACCATACCGGCGCGGGCGCCCGCCTCGATCGACATGTTGCAGATCGTCATGCGCCCCTCCATCGAGAGCGCACGGATCGCCGAACCGCGGTACTCGAGCACGTAGCCCTGTCCGCCGCCGGTGCCGATCTTCGCGATGACCGCGAGGATGATGTCCTTCGCCGTCACGCCGGGGCGCAGGATGCCCTCGACGGTGATCGCCATCGTCTTGAACGGCTTGAGCGGCAGCGTCTGCGTGGCGAGCACGTGCTCGACCTCGCTCGTCCCGATGCCGAACGCCATCGCGCCGAACGCACCGTGCGTCGAGGTGTGCGAGTCGCCGCAGACCACGGTGATGCCCGGCATCGTCAGCCCGAGCTGCGGGCCCACGACGTGCACGATGCCTTGCTCCTTGTCGCCGAGCGAGTGCAGGCGGACGCCGAACTCCTCGCAGTTGCGGCGGAGCGTCTCGATCTGGGTGCGGCTCGTCGGGTCGGCGATGGGCCGGTCGATCGCGAGCGTCGGGGTGTTGTGGTCCTCGGTCGCGATCGTCAGGTCGAGGCGTCGCACCGGACGGCCGGCCTGGCGGAGACCGTCGAACGCCTGGGGGCTCGTGACCTCGTGCACGAGGTGGAGGTCGATGTAGAGGAGGTCGGGGTTGCCGTCCTCGCCCTTGACCACGACGTGGTCGTCCCAGACCTTCTCGGCGAGTGTCCTACCCATGACCTCGACCCTTCCGTTCGCATCGGTTCGATGCCGCTGACGCGGCACGATCCGGCGAGTCTAGCACTGGTATACCAACGCGTTCGACGCCGGTGCGGCCCGCATCGTGGCCGATTTCCGGCCGGACTGGAGGCTCGACTCGCGTTCTCCGACACCTGTCGCGGTGGGAGAATGGCCGGGACATGACGACTCCGACGCACTCCGCCCGCACGGTCAACCTCGAGGGCGCGACGCGCGCCGCGATCGCGGGCGCGGCTCCGCTCGCACTGCTCATCGCCCTCGGGATGCCGGGCTACGCGGCCTTCGCGATGTTCGCCGGGTTCACCGCGATCTTCGGCGCCACGGAGCCCTACCGGCAGCGTGCCGTGACCACCGGTGTCGCCGGCGGCCTGCAGGCCCTGTGCATGTTCGCAGGGATCGCCGTCTCGATCGCCGGAGCGCCCCTCTGGCTGCAGGCCGTCGGGCTGGTGGTCGTGCTCGTCGTCGCGGTGTGCACGCTGAGCACGCTCCGGTCGATCCCGGCGCAGCCGATCTTCCCGACGTTCGCGTTCCTGGTGTCCTCGCTCGTGCCGCTGGGGCCGTCGGACCTGCCCCTCGTCGCGACGATCATCGTGTGTTCCGTCGCGTGGGCCTGGCTCGTCGCGATGTCCGGGTTCGTCATCCGCCGCGTGTGGCACCCGCGCGCGCCGCACCGCTTCCGACCGCTCGCTCCGATGAAGGAGCGCGGATTCGGGATCCTCCGCACGCCCGCACTGTGGGAGACCGTCGCACTCAACGTCGTCGGTGCCCTGGTCGCCGGTGCGATCGCGGAGACCATCCCGGGGCTCGGGCACCCGTACTGGGCGGTCATCGCGGTCGTCTCCACGCTCCCGGCCATCCGCCAGCGGCACACCGTCCTCCGGGCGTTCCAGCGCTTCATCGGCACGATCGGCGGCACCGTGATCGCGGTCGGGATCCTGCTCCTCGAACCCGGAGCGTGGTGGATCGTGCTCATCGCCGTCGTCGGACAGTTCTTCGCGGAGATCTTCGTCGCGCGGAACTACGCCGTGTGCCTGCTGTTCCTCACGCCGCTCGCGCTGGCGGTGTCCTGGCTCAGCCTCCCCGAGGCGCCCGAGCTCCTCGCCCTGGACCGCGTCGCGCAGACGACGCTCGGAGCACTGGTGAGCGTCGCGCTGCTGTTCGTCGGACGCGCGATCGAACGGCGCCGCGGTCGAGCCCTCGGCGCCACGACCTCGATCCGCACGGTCTGACCGGGGCGCCCGCGTCCGGTTCGCGACTGTCGGCCGTGCCCGGCAGGATCGACACATGGACGACTACCGACTCGTCGCCGGGCCGCCGCCGCTCGACGACTACCTCCGCCTCCGTCGCGACTCCGGCCTGACCCCGGTCCGTCCCGACCAGGGCGCCGGCGCGATCAGCGGCAGCTGGTGCGCCTGCCACGTGGTCGACGCGGCGGGGACGCCCGTCGCGATGGGCCGCGTGCTGGGCGACGGTGGCTGGTACTTCCACATCGCGGACGTCGCCACCGATCCCGCACACCAGCGGCGCGGCCTCGGTCGGCGCGTGCTCGAGTGGCTGCTCGCGGACATCCGGTCGCGGGCACCGGAGGGCGCCTACGTCTCGCTCATCGGGGACCCACCCGGACAGCGGCTGTACCGCTCGCTCGGACTCGACGACGTCGCGCCGAGCCTCGGGATGGCCGCCGTCCTGCGCTAGTCGGGACGGACGTCAGTCCGGCTGGACGTTCCAGGAGTCGATGACCGGACGCCCGTGCTCGTACCCCAGCGTGCTGACGGACGCGGTCCCGAGCTTCAGCACGGCACCGTCCTGCGGCGCGAGCCGGATCCATGCGGCGCCGATGGCTCGGAGCACGTGCCCGTGGGCGATGAAGACGGCGTCCTGCCCCTCGGCGAGCACCGGGCGGGCGCGGTCGAGCACCCGTTCGGCCCGGACACGGACCTCGGCGGCGTTCTCACCCGGCGTGTCCCCCGCGGGCACCCCGTCGGTCCAGAGGTCCCACGGCCCGTGCCGGAGCACCTTGATCTGCGGCGTCGTCAGGCCCTCGTACGCGCCGTAGTCCCACTCGTACAGGTCCTCGTCGACCTCGGGGTCCACGCCGATGAACGCGGCGGTGTCCCGGGCACGCTGCAACGGGCTCGACAGCGCGAGCGCGAAGTCACGGTCCGCGAGGTACCGGCCGGCACGCTTCGCCTGCTCGACCCCGTTCTCGGTGAGCGGGATGTCGGTGCGGCCGGTGTGCTGCCCGCTCTTCGACCACTCCGTCTCTCCGTGACGGACGAGGACGAGTTCGCCGGGGCGTTCCGAGGTCATGTGTTCCTTCCGAGCAAGAGGCCGAGCGCGGCTGCGCCGACCGAGACGACGAGCATGCCGAGGCCGTTCAGGACGGCGAGCCGGGTCTTGCCGGATCGGAGGAGCTGCACGGTCTCGACACTCGCCGTCGAGAACGTCGTGTACCCACCCATCATGCCCGTGCCGAGGATGGCGACCGCCGGGAGCGGGAGCGTCCCGGCCTGCCCGAGGCCTGTCAGGAGCCCGAGGACCAGCGACCCGGAGACGTTGATGACGACGGTGCCGAGCGGGAAGCCGCTGACCCTGGACTTCACAAGCCCGTCGAGCAGGAACCGGAGCGCTGCCCCGACTCCCCCGCCGACGGCGACGAGCAGGAGTTCGAGCGCGCTCACCGGGTGGCCGCCGCTCGTGGTCGCAGCACCGTCGACACCCAGAGCCCCGCGACGACGGCGAGCAGGCCGAGCACGACCGTGAGCAGCGCGTACCCGCTGCCGGCCGTCCACCGTCCGTCCCCGAGCAGCTGCGCGGTGTCGTCCGCGAGCGTGCTGTACGTCGTGAACCCGCCGAGGACCCCCGTGCCGACGAAGAGCCGCAGGCGCCGACGCCGGCCGACGTCCGGCCCGCGGTGTGCCAACGCCTCGAGCAGCAGCCCGAGGCAGAACGCCCCGACCACGTTGATCGCGAGGATCGTCCAGCTGATCCCGTCCACGGCGGGGAGGAGGTCCGCCAGCACGGCACGGATCGCGGTCCCGATCGCTCCGCCGAGCGCCACGACGCCGAGGTACCCCCAGCGGAGGTGCGGCGGCCGCTCGGGCCTGGTGTCGGACTTGTCGGCTGCGACGTCGGGGTCGTTCGGGACGCTGCTCACGCGACAATCCTGGACCACCGTCAGCCGGACGTCCTACGCTCGGGCACAGACGGCACCCGGCCGCATGACGGAGAGGGACGCACATGAGCATCAACGACGACGACATCACCACGGATCCCCAGAGCGCGGGCGAAGGCCCCGCTGACGGCGGCGCCAACCCCAACGGGCACGACGGCGGCGCCGACGGCTCCGCAGACGCCGGCGAAGGCCCCGCTGACGGCGGCGCCAACCCAAACGGACACGACGGCGGCGCCGACGGCTCCGCGGACGCCGGCGAAGGCCCGGCCGACGGCGGCGCCAACCCGGACGGACACGACGGCGGCGCGGACGGCTCCGCGTGAGCCGAGGACCGGAGACGACGGAGACGGCGGCCGCCCTCGAGCGGTGCATCGCCGTCCCCGTCGCCCGGTTCGCCGAGGAGTACTGGGGCAACCGCGCGCTCTTGAGCAGCGCCGCTGACCTCGGCTCGACGTTCGACGACCTGTTCTCCACCGAGGCCGCCGACGAGCTGCTCTCGGTCCGAGGACTCCGGACGCCGTTCATCCGGATGGCGAAGGACGGCACCGTGCTCCCGCCGAGCGCCTTCACCGCACCCGGCGGCTACGGCGCCGAGGTCGGCGACCAGGTCAGCTCCGAGAAGGTCCTCGCCGAGTTCGCGGCCGGCTCGACCATCGTCCTGCAGGGCCTGCACCGCACGTGGCCGCCGATCCAGGAGTTCACACGACACCTCGTCGCGGAGCTCGGGCACCCCGCGCAGGTCAACGCCTACATCACGCCGGCATCGTCGCGCGGCTTCGATCCGCACTACGACGTGCACGACGTGTTCGTCCTGCAGATCGCCGGGGCCAAGCGCTGGGTGATCCACGAGCCCGTGCACGAGCTCCCGTTCGCCGACGAGCCGTGGAGCGACCGACGCGACGAGGTCGCCGCCCGGGCAGCTGGGACACCCGCGATCGACACCGTGCTCCGTCCGGGTGACGCGCTCTACCTCCCTCGCGGTTGGCTGCACTCGGCGACCGCACTCGGCGGCACGACCATCCACCTGACGGTCGGCATCCCCGCCGTCACCCGGGCCGATCTCGCGCGGGACCTCATCAACCGTGCGCTCCGATCGGACCGACTCCGCGCATCGCTGCCCCTCGGTGTCGACCTCGGTGAGCCGGACCAGATCGCGACGGACGTCCGCGCCGCTGCCGAGGACCTCATCGGGTTCCTCGAGTCGGCGTCGGTCGGCTCTGCCGTCGACGAGGTCGCGCATGCCGTGGGTGCTCGGTTCCGACGCTCCACCCGGCCGGAGCCGGTCCGCCCGCTGCAGACGGTCGACCTCCTGAGCTCGCTCTCGAGCACCGATCGGGTCCGGTGGCGCGAGGGACTGCGCGCCGAGATCCGCGACGAGGTCGAGCGCGCGGCCGTCGTCCTGCCGACGACGACGATCCGACTGCCGGCATCGTGCGGTCCTGCCGTGCGCGCGCTGCACGCCGGAGGGACGCACGCCGTCGGGTCCTTGCCGGGCCTCGACGAGGACGACGCCGTCGTCGTGGTCCGTCGGCTCCTCCGGGAAGGCGTGCTGGTACCGGCGTCGTGACCGAGTGGCGACGCACGGGTCCGGCCGATCCTCGACTCCCCCGCTCGGCCGGTGGGCCGGCATGCAGCGACCGCTCCCGGTCCCGCGACGAGGACCTCACCGCCACCGCGTCCCCCGGGCGCCGCTGGTTGCTCGTCGAGGTCGCGGGTGCGTGGGGCTGGAACGTCTGGGCCGATTCCCCAGCGCTCCCGCCCGAGACCGGCATCGCCCTCGCCCGTCGGGTACAGCGTGCCGGGATGCGCATCCTCGCGATCCGCCGTCCCGGCCGCTCCCGTGGTGCCGGTCGGTGGCGCTGGGCAGTCGTCGACACCGGGCTCGCGACCGTGCGGTGGGGTGAGGCCGACGGCCCGGGCGAACTCCTGTCGCTCCCGCTCGACGGCAGGACCGGAACGCTCTCCGACCGGCCCGTCTTCGCGGTGTGCGCACACGGCCGGCACGACGAGTGCTGCGCCGTGCGCGGACGGTCGGTCGCAGCCCGGCTGGCGGCGGCGTTCCCCGAGGAGACGTGGGAGTGCTCGCACCTCGGCGGTGACCGGTTCGCGGCGACGACGATGCTGTTCCCGCACGGCCTGAACCACGGACGCGTCGACGAGCTCGATCCCGTCGCGATCGCCGAGGCGTCGACGCGCGGGGTCGTCCTCCCGGACGGCTTCCGTGGACGGTCCCGGTACTCCCACGTCGAACAGGCTGCCGTCGCGGCAGCCGTGGCACGCTCCGGAGACCACCGGATCGATGCATTCCGGCCACGCAGTGTGCGCGCACCGGAGGCGCTCGACGACCCGGCCGGATGGTCGGTCGAACTCGACTCGGATGCCGGAGCCGTGATGGTCACGCTCGATCGCGTGCACTCGGACCCGACGTTCTCGACGTGCCGCGCGACCGTCGCCGTGGAGATCCCCCGCTTCGTCGTCCGCGAGGTGGCCACCGCGGGCTGACCGGCATGCACCACCGGGCCGGGAACGACGAAGGTCCCCGTCCGTGTGGACGAGGACCTTCGGTTGGTGACCCCAGCGGGATTCGAACCCGCGTTACCGCCGTGAGAGGGCAGCGTACTAGGCCGCTATACGATGGGGCCGCGGCACACGTTGTCGGACTCGGGCTAAGCCACCTGTGGTGACCCCAGCGGGATTCGAACCCGCGTTACCGCCGTGAGAGGGCAGCGTACTAGGCCGCTATACGATGGGGCCGTTCCGACAACTCGACAAGTATGGCACAAGCGGTCCGACCTGCCAAAACGAGGCGTGTCGCCCGGGTGTGCCGTCATGCCGCAGCGTGCATGCACGGGCCGAGCCGAGCCTCCAGTCCGGTTCCCGCTCAGATCGTGAGCGACTCGCCCGGCTGCAACAGGACGAGCGAACCGGCGGGCTCGACCATCTCGCGGAGCCGGCCGGTGTGCATGCCGTAGCCGATGTCGGACAGAGTCGCCTCGTGCACCGGGTAGGCACGTCGGGGTGCGATCGCGGCGACGTAGTCCATCATCTCGGCGACCTTGAGCCACGGGGCGCCGACGGGTGCCGCGAGGACCTCGACCGGGACGCCGGGATCGGTGTAGCTGTCGCCGGGGTAGAACAGCTGCCCGTTCACCATGACGCCGGTGTTGTCGATCACCGGGACGGACGAGTGGATGACGTTGTGTCGGGTGCCGTGGAAGGTCAGCGCGAACGGCCCGACCGACCGCGATGACCCGTCCGTGACGACGTCCACCTCGACCTCCGGCAGCGCGGCGGCGACCCCTGCCGGGCCGAAGACCACCGCGCCGGGGTTCGCGGACAGGATGCCGGACAGTTGCTCCGGCGTGACGTGGTCGGGGTGCTCGTGGGTGAGCACGACCGCGACGACACCCGTGACGTCCACGTCGCGCGTGAAGTTCCCCGGGTCGATCACCAGCCGGGCCCCGTCGACGTCGACGACCTGGCAGGCGTGCTCGAGTTTCGTGACCTCCATGCGGCCGAGCGTACGCGGCGCACCGATGTGGTTCCGTTCGCCGCCGCACAACCGAAAGCAGTCCGCACCGCGCGTTCGCGTGGTGCGGACCGCTTTCCGTTGCGCGAAGCACGGGACGGCGGACAGACGGCCACCCCGCCACGTCAGGACCGCGGCGGGGCCGTGGACGACCGCACCACCAGCGACGCCGGCGACGGTGGCACCGGACGGACGGCCGCACCGTCGACCTCGGCGAGCACCGCGCGGGCGGCGAGACGCCCCTGCGCCTCGGGGTCCTGCGTGATCGTCGTCAACCCGACCGCTGCTCCGTACTCGTGCCCGTCGATGCCGATCACCGACACGTCATCCGGGACCGACAGGCCGAGCCGTGCCGCGGCGAGCATCACCCCGAGCGCCATCTCGTCCGAGGCGCAGAACACCGCGGTCGGTCGATCGGCACCCGGCCCGAGCAACGACAGGCCGGCGTCGACCCCACCGGCGAACGAGAACCGCCCGTCCGCGATCCACGACGGCGGCACCGACAGTCCGGCGCCGTGCATCGCGTCGACGAACCCGTCTCGCCGCCGGTACGGCACCGCGACGTTCATGCCCGCCTCGTCCTGCCCGCCGACGTACGCGATCCGCCGGTGCCCGAGCCCGACGAGGTGCTCCGTCGCCAGGCCGGCGACCTCGACGTCGTCGATCCCGACGTTCCGGAGCCCGGGAGCCGGCCCACCGATGACGATGGTCGGCAGCGAGCTCACCTGCAACTCGCTCCGCTCGGTCTCGTCGAGCACGAGCGACAGCAGCACGAGGGCGTCGACGCGCTGCCGCAGCATCGACCGTCGGAACGCCCGGTCACGGTCTCCCCCGGGCCCGCCGAGGTTGTAGAGCACGAGGTCGTACCCCGCCCGGCGCAGTTCGGCGTCGACCCCGCTGAGCGCCTTGACGTAGAACCACCGGTCGAACACCGGCACGACGACCCCGACGGCACGCTGCCGCCCGGTGGCGAGCCCGGCCGCCGCCGAGCTCGGGACGTACCCGAGCTCGTCGGCGACCCGGCGCACCTGATCGATCGTGGTCTCGGCCACGGTCGGGAGTCCGCGCAGGGCGCGGGACACGGTCGCCTTGGACAGCCCGGTGACGGTCGCGATCTCCTGGATCCCCATCGGACGCAGCCGGGAGGCCGGTCAGCCGTCCGCGCCGTGCGTCGCGTCCCCCGCATCCCGGGTCACGGGCCCGGCGCCGGTCCGCGCGACGGCTCGCGATCGATGCGGGCGCTGTGCTCGCTCGTCGAACCCGATGTGCACGTGGTCGCGGAAGACGGTCTCGACGGGCGCGTGTCCACCGGGGACGTGCACCCCGACCGGGTGCCCGTCCTGGCGGAGGACGTGGCCGGCGGCCAGGGCCTCGGCGGCCTCCGACCGACGGACCACCCGGACCCGCCAGCGGTCGAGAACGACGAGGACGAGCACGCATGCCAACAGCGTGAGCGCCCAGCCGAGTGCCGGTCGCCCGGTGAACTCGCAGAACACGGTGACGGCGAGGAACGCGACCCCGAAGAAGCCGACGAAGCCCATGGCCTCCTCGATCGGTGCCGACGGTCGACGCGGTGCGCGGTACGCCATGGCGATCAGCCCTTCACGCCGCCGGCGGTGAGGCCGGCCACGATGCGCCGCTGGAAGACGAGCACGAGGATCACGAGCGGGATCGTGACGATCGTCCCCGCTGCCATCACCGCCGTGTAGGGCTCCTGGTGCGGCTGGGTCCCGGCGAACGACGCGATGGCGACGGTGACCGGCTGGGTGGCGTCCGAGGACAGCTGGGACGAGATGAGGTACTCGTTCCAGGACGAGATGAACGCCAGGATCGCGGTGGTGAACACGGCGGGTGCGGCGAGCGGCAGGATGATGCGCCGGAACGCCTGCACGCGGGTGCAGCCGTCGATGCGCGCCGCTTCCTCGAGGTCCCACGGCATCTCACGGAAGAACGACGCCAGCGTGTAGACGGTCAGCGGCAGCACGAACGAGATGCTCGGCAGGATGAGCGCCTGGTACGTGCCCATCCATCCGATGTCCGTGAAGAGCTGGAACAGCGGGGAGATGAGCGCGACGCCCGGGAACATCGACGCCGCGAGGATCGCACCGGCGATGAGGGACTTGCCCTTGAACTCCAGCCGGGCCAGCGCGTACGCCGCCGAGGTGCCCACGAGCAGCGCGATGATCGTCACGACGCCGCCGATCAGCAGGCTGTTGAGCAACGCCCGACCGAGGTGGTTGCCGAGCTCGGTGGAGAACGCCGTCGCGTAGTTGTCGAGCGTCACGTGCGTCGGCCACGGGGTGGCGTCGAACGTGAACCCGACGTCGCGGAAGCTCGTCACCACCATCCAGTAGAACGGCAGGAGGCACCACACCGCGATGATGATCGCCTGGATCGCGGTGCGGACCCGTGGGCCGGTGTGCCGCTGGACGCGGACGTCGGCGCGGTCGATCGACCGCTCGCGCGAACGCGTCGACGACCGGGGACGGTCTGCTGCGAGGGTCACTTGAGTTCACCCTTCTGCTGGGCTGCCTGCGTCTGCACGACGTTCGCGCCGAGGAACCGCACGAACAGGAACGCGACGACGAAGATGATGAGGAAGGTGATCGTCGACAGCGCGGAGGCGGAGTTGAACCCCTGCCTGATCTGGTCGACGACGAGGATCGACAGCGTCGTCGTGGCGTTGCCGGAACCACCGCCGCCGCCGGTGAGGATCGCCGGGAGGTCGTACATGCGCAGCGCGTCGAGCACGCGGAACAGGATCGCGACCATCAGCGCTGGCTTCAGGAGCGGGAGCGTGATGAGCATGAAGCGCTGCACGGTCGAGGCGCCGTCCATCTTCCCGGCCTCGTAGACCTCCTCCGGGATGAGCTGCAGGCCCGCGAGGATGAGCAGCGCCATGAACGGCGTCGTCTTCCAGGTGTCGGCGATGATGACCGCGAACCGCGACGCCCACTCGCCACTCGTCCAGAGGATCTGGTGACCGATGACGTGGTTGAGCACGCCGTTCGCGTCGAAGATGAAGTACCAGAGCTTCGCGGTGACGGCGGTCGGGATCGCCCACGGCACCAGGATCGCGGCGCGGACGAGCGCGCGGCCCTTGAAGTTGCGGTTCATGATGATCGCCATCCAGACGCCGATGAGCGTCTCGGCGAGCACGGTGACGACCGTGAAGAAGACCGTGTTGCCGAACGACACCCAGAACTGGGCGCCGAGGCTGCCAGGGGGGCACGTGACGTTGCCGCACTGCTGGCCGAGCCAGTGCACGTAGTTCGTGACGCCCGCGAAGCCGCCCTCGACGAACAGGCCGGTCGCCTTGTCGAGTCCGGCGTCGAGCTGGAACGACTGGATGATCGCGCTGACGACGGGGTAGCCGATGACGACGGCGAGGAGCACGATCGTCGGGCCGATCAGGTACACGGCCCATCGGCCGTGTTCGGCGTTCAGTCCGCCGCGCCGCCGCTTGGGCGGCTCCAGACCCTGGGGGTTCGGGATGGCGGCTGGGATCTCGGTTGCTGCTGACACTGACGGCCTCCTTGCCGGTGTCGGGACGCAAGTAGGGGCGGACGGGAGGCACGGGTACGGGTGACCCGTGCCTCCAGTCCGGTGCGGCGCGAGCCGCTAGTTGCTGGTGGTCGCCGCCTTGAGGGCGGCTTCCATGTCCTTCATCGCCTCGTCGACGCTCTTCGAGCCCTTGAGCGCCGCGTAGGAGTTGTCCTGGATCGCCTTCGTCACTGCCGGGTAGTACGGCGTGACCGGGCGGGGCTCCGCGCTCTGGATCGACTTCAGCAGGGTGGGCAGGTACGGCAGCTTCGCCGTCAGCTCGGAGTCCGTGTAGAGGTCACCGATCACCGGGGCGAGCGAGCCCTGGGTCGCGAAGAACTTCTGCGTGTCGCTCGACATCAGGAACTCGAGGAAGTCGTGCGCGGTCGCCTTGTGCTTCGAGTACGCGCTGATCGCCGCGTTGTGGCCGCCGAGGGTCGACGCGCCGACGCCGTCGGCACCCGGGAGCGGAGCGACGCCGAAGGTGTCCTTGACCGTCGACGAGCCGTCGGTCTTGGCGAGGTTGTACACGTACGGCCAGTTGCGGAGGAAGAGCAGCTTGCCGCTCTCGAACGCCGTGCGGCCCTGTTCCTCCTGGTAGGTGATCGCCTCGGCCGGGATGTTGCCGTCCTTGAACGCTGCAACCAGGTTCTCCAGGCCCGCCTTCGCCTTCGCGGTGTCGACGTCCGGCGTCCCGCTCTTGCCGAGGATCGAGCCACCGGTGCTGTTGACTGCTTCCGAGGCGTTCACGGTGAGGCCCTCGTACTTGGCGAACTGGCCCGCGTAGCACCCGATGCCGTTGTCCTTGGCGATCTGGCAGTCGTCCATCATCTCCGACCACGTGGTCGGCGGGGTCTTCACGAGGTCCTTGCGGTAGTAGAGCAGGCCGCCGTCCGAGGTCTGCGGTGCCGCGTAGAGCGTGTCGTTGTACGTCGCCGTCTTCACGGTCGCGGGCAGCAGCTTGGACGTGTCGACCTTCATCGATCCCGTGAGCGGCGTCAGCCAGCCTTTCGCGGCGAACTCCGCGGTCCACACGACGTCGACGTCGACCACGTCGTAGCCGTCGTCCTTCGCCTGGAAGTGCTGCACGAGGTCGTCGTGCTGCTGGTCGGCCTGGTCGGACTGCTCCTTGAACGTGACCTTCTCGTCCGGGTGCGCCTTGTTCCACTTGGCGATCAGGGGGCGGACGACGTTCGAGTTGTCCTTGCCCTGGACGTACGTGATCGGGCCGCGGCTGTCCTGCCCGTCCTTGGCGTCCGAGGCCGAGCTGCCGCTCGAGCAGCCGGCCAGGGCGAGGCCGATCACGGCGACCCCGGCCACGGATGCGAGTCGCACCTTCGCGCGTGTGTTCTTCACAGCGTTGTCTCCTCATCGAGATCACCAGGAGCCGTCGTCTCGGGTACCGGACGACGACCACCTGGAGCAGGCGACGCTGCCTGCTGGGAGTGGAAGCTACGCCCGCGCTCGGCGTTCTGCAACCGGTTGCATCGAACCCGTGACCTGAGCGTGACCTCTGGAGTTGCCCAGACTTCCTGGGTGAGCGCTCACCCGCGGCTCCGGCGATGCTGCGCCGGCCTGCGGAACCCCGCATGATCCCCGCCACTGCTGGTGCCCGCCGTTGAGGGACACGGCCGCTCCGACATAGCGTCCGGGTCATGACCCAGCTCTCCCCCGTCACCGTGCCCGGCCCCCGTCGGGTCGTCAGCGTCGACCTCGATGCCCCGCTGCCACGGCTCGTCGCCGACCAGACCGGCTCCTCCGCGCTGGTGGTCGGCTACCGCGGCGGGTTCCCCGTGACGACCCTCGACGTGCTCCTCACCGAGGACCCCGCCGACGCCGCGCGGGCCCTCGCCCCGCTCGTCGCGGAGCTCGAGCACAGCGTCGGCGGCACGGCCGCCCCGGTTCCGGACGCGGACCTGCCGATGATCTCGATCGTGGTGTCGACGATCGTCACCCGGGTGGAGGACATCGGCAAGCTGCTCGACTTCCTGGAGGACCTCGACTACCCCGACTACGAGGTGGTCCTCGTCGACAACCGCGTGAAGGTGCCGGAGATCGACGCCCTCCCCGGGCTCCTCGAGGGCCGCGACGTCCGGCTCGTCACGGAACGGCGCCCCGGCTGCTCGATCGGTCGGAACAGCGGCGTCGCGGCTGCCCGCGGCGAGATCATCGCGTTCACGGACGACGACGTCCGCGTCGACCCGCAGTGGCTCCGCTCGATCGGCACGCGCTTCGTCCGCGAGCCGGAGGTCGACGCGGTGACGGGGATGATCCTGCCCGTCGAGCTCGAGACCCCCGCGCAGATCTGGTACGAGGCGTACTACGGCGGTTTCAGCGGCGAGCGCACCTTCGCCCCGGTGACGATCGTCCCGGACGACGTCCCCGGTGTCATGCGGCACGCGCAGGCCTCTGCCGTGAGCCCGGACGGCACCGTCCGCAAGCACTTCGCCGTGTACGGCATCGGCGGGTACGGCGCCGGGGCGAACTGGGCGGTCCGTCGTTCCGCGTTCGACGCCGTCGGCGGGTTCGACCCCGTGCTCGGCGCCGGTGTCCCCGCCCGCGGTGGCGAGGACCTCGCGATCTTCATCGAAATCCTCTGGGGCGGCGGCCGCATCGGCTTCGAACCCCGCGCGGTCGTGCACCACCGGCACCGCCAGACCCTCGAGGGGCTGCACGGGCAGCTGCACTCGAACGGCGTCGGGTTCACCGCGCTGATGTGCGAGCTCATCGCGAAGGACCGCCGGCACGCGCTGGTCCTGGCGCGGCTGATGCCCCGCGCGGGCAAGATCAAGCTGTCGCAGCTCGTGTCGCGCCTCGCGGGGAAGCGTGACGCGGCCGCCGAGACCATCACCGAGGCATCCACCACCCGCATCCCCCGGTCCCTGGCCTACCACGAGTTCCGGGGCTTCCCGCTGGGCCCGGCGGCGTACTTCAAGAGCCGTCGGTTCTGGCGCGAGGTGGAGGAGGGGCGCTTCCGCCCCTAGCGCGCCGCACACGCGCCGCTCACCCGCGCCGAGGGCGATCGAGGGAACAGAAAACGTCGGGTCCGATGTCCGGACCCGACGTTTCCTGTTCCCTCGATGGAGCGCGGCGCGGCACGCGGGCACGCGGGCACGCGGGCACGCGGGCAGTGCGCCTACGCGCGGGAGCGCAGGCGACCGCGCACGTAGCGCCACGGGCCGCCGAGCGCCGCCACGAGCTCGACGCGCTTGAGCCCGGCGGTCGCCGCACGGAACTCCTCGTCGACGGGCCACCCGCCGACGGCGTCGACGGCCGCGGACACCTCTCCGGCGCCCTGGCCGAGCGCGCCGAGCTGCCGCAGGGCACCGAACGCGCGCCGGAACACCGCGAACGCCGTCCGCGGACGCAGCATGAGCTTCGCGACCCACGCGCCGAGCCCGGTTCCGTAGCCGAGCGCCTGGGACCGCAGCGCCGCACGGTCGGGGCGGTGCCGGTGCCACACGATCGCGGAGGGCTCCACGGCGAGCGCCCCGCCGGAGAGCAGCACCCGGGTGAACAGGTCGGGGTCCTCCCCCGCGCGCGACGGCGTCCCCGGGCCGAGCGCGACGTCGAACCCGCCGAGGGCGAGCGCCGCCGAGCGACGGAGGGACATGTTCGCGCCGGTGCCGAACGCCCCGACCGAGAACGGGAAGAGCGGCAGATCAGCCGGCGGTGCCGCGGTGCGGAACACCCGGCGGTCGGTGTTCCGCGCCCAGGTCACCCGCTCGTCGAAGTAGCGCTGCGTCGGGGTCCGGAGTTCCCCGCTCGGGACGAGGCCGGTGACGCAGACGACGTCCGCGTCGCGGGCGTACGCGTCGGCGAGCGCAGCGAGCCAGCCCCGGTCGACGACCACGTCGTCGTCGACGAAGGCGACCACGGACCCTGACGCGAGGGCGAGCCCGGCGTTCCGTGCGCGCGAGACGCCGGGTCGGGCCTCCAGGACGTAGTGGAGGCGAGCGTCCGCGAACGAGGCGACCACGTCGCGGGTCGCCGTGGTGGTCGGCGCGTTGTCGACGACGAACACCTCGAAGTCGGGGTGGTCGGACGCCAGGACGGACCGGACGCACCGACGGACGTCGTCCGGTCGGTCGCGGGTCCCGATGACGACCGAGATCCGGCCGTCGGTCGGTCCCTGCGGAACGGACGGGAGGCTCGTGGTGCGCAGGGCGCGGAGGGCCGGTCCCAGCTCTGCCGGGTCCACGTCGCCGGTCGCGTCGACCGCGACGTCGACGAACCCCGCGACCTGCTGTCCGTCACGGACGAGGAGTCGGGCGCGGCGGAAGCCGTCGGCGCCGGCGAGCTCGACGGCGGACGCGGCGAGCGCCTGCTGCCGGTCGACGGCGCCGACCCAGGCCGCGCCGGGCCATGCCGGTGCGTCCGGCGACGGCATCGCGGGCGTGAGGGTGAGCACGCTGGTCGTGGTCGCCTGGTGGTCGCTCATGTCCCCGATGCTCCGGGCCCCCTCGCGCGCGGTCAACGGCGTGTCCGCGGGGATGCGGCGACGGTCGTCCCTCTTGCGGTTTGCCGCCACACCAGCGGTCCGGTCCCCGTAGGATCGCTGGAGAGGACCCGACGGCAGCACGTCGGGCACGAGGAGGACGAATGCCGCTGGGCCCCGCGACCGAGCTCGGTGTCGTCGTCTCGTCGGAACGACGTGTCCTCGTCGTCGACGCCGCGACCTGCGTCTGCGGGCACGTCCAGGACGCCCACGAGCACTACCGTCCCGGGACCGACTGCGCGCTCTGCGACTGCCCGAAGTTCCGCCGGAAACGCTGATCACGAGGGGGCGGTGCGGGAAACCGCCGCTTCCCCGCAGAGGGCTTCCGGTCGCCTTGTCCGGCCCGGAACGGCGCGGTTAGCGTCGCGTCCATGGCCATCCCCAGCACGGTGCCCGCGTGCATCGTCCTCGCCCACGAGGACCCAGCGCACGTCCGCCGCCTCGTCGAGGCGCTGGACCCGTTCCCGGTGTTCCTGCACTGCGACGCGCGGACGCCGGAGGCGGTCTTCCGCGCGATGACGGACGGGCTGCCGGATCGGGTCTCGGTCCTCCCCCGGATCCGCACCGGGTGGGCGAAGTGGGAGAACGTCGAGGCGGAGGTGTCCGGGTACCGGGCGGCGCTCGACATGACGGACGCCTCGCACATCGCGGTGCTCACGGGCAGCGACTACCCGCTCGCGGACGCGGCCGAGATCACCGGACTCCTCGCCGCGCACCGTGAGCAGTCGTTCCTCGCCGTGCACCCGCTGCCGTTCCCGGCGTGGGGGCGCGACGGTGGGGTGGCCAGGCTCCGGTACCGGCACTGGGCGTGGCGGAAGACGATGCTGCGGCTCCCGGTGCCCCGGCGGATGCCACGTGACGTCGTGTTCGCCGGCGGCTCGCAGCTCAAGGTCCTGGCTCGCCACCACGCAGCAGCGGTCGTCGACGTCGTCGACCGGCGGCCCGACCTCGTCCGCTTCTGGCGACGGAGCTGGATCGCCGACGAGACCTTCGTGCCGTCGGTCCTGAGCTCGCCCGCGCTGACCCCGGGGTTCGCCGACGAGCACGTGCCGCACTCGCTGTGGTGGATCGGGTGGGACGGCACGGCGATGAAGAGCCCGCCGTGGCTGACCATCGCCGATGCCGGGCGGCTGCTCGAGCGTCGGACGGGCTCGGACGTGGACCTGCCGCACGTGTTCGCGCGGAAGTTCTCGACCGAGCGGAGCGCCGACCTGCTCGAGGTCGTGGACGGGGCGTTCGGGTTGCGACGTCAGGCGTCCCCCGCGGCACCGGTCGTCTCGCCGCCCACCCCGGAGGTGGTCGCACCGTGACCGTGCCCCCGCAGACCCGGCGCGAGGCCCGCGAGGCCCGTGCGGCCTCAGCTGCTGCCGCGTCCGCAGCGCCGTCGTCGGTGTCGTCCGACACCGCGCTCGGCGCGGTCGACACGGGGAGCGTCGCCGTCCGGAAGGGTGCGAACGCGCTCTTCGGCCGTGGGCTGCTGTACGTCGTCGTCTGGTCGATGCAGCTCGTCGTCTCGTCGCTCATCTCCCCCGTCCTCGCCCACCTCATGCCGCCGGCGGAGTTCGGTGTGCTCGCCTCCGCGATCGCGCTGTACCAGGCGCTCGTCGTGCTGGCGGTGGCCGGGATCGACCAGGCGTCGGTGCTCCAGCGCGCCGAGGACGGCGACGACCGGCGTGCACGCGGGCTCCTCGCCGTCGGCATGGTCACGGCGAGCATCGTCACCGTCGTCGCGCTCACCACGATCCCGGTCTGGGCCGACGCCGCCGGGTTCATCGGCAACCATCCGCTGCTCCTCGTCGCGGTGCTCTGGACCGGACCGGCAGCGATCGTGCAGATCTCGCTCGCGCTCCTCGTCGCGCAGGACCGCATCAAGGTGTTCGCGGTGACGAGCCTGCTGTCGTCGATCGGCGGCTCGATCATCGGCCTCGGGCTGCTCACGCTCGTCCACGCGGACGCGACCACGTACGCCTGGGGCGGGGTCGTCGCGCAGGGCGTCGCGATGGTCATCGGGATCGCGGCGACGCGTCCGCGCCTGGCCGGGCTGTTCGACGGCGCGACGAACGCCCGCGCGTTCAAGCTCGGCATCCCGATCGCGCTCGGCAACCTGTCGTACTTCGTGCTGAACGCCGGCGACCGGGTGGTCGTCCAACGGCTGCTCGGCCCGGAGGAGGTCGCGCGCTACCAGATCGCCTACGTCGTCGGCTCCGCGGTGATCCTGCTCCTGTCGTTCACGAACCAGGCCTGGGCGCCGCACTTCGCCGCACTCCGCGACGCCGTCGCCCGCCGGCAGCTCGCCATGCACTCCCGCGACGAGCTGTACCGGATGCTCGCGCCCGTGCTGCTGGCCGTCACGCTGGTCTCCCCCGTGGCGCTGCCGATCCTGGCACCGGCGTCGTACCGCGTCGAGGAACTCACCGTCGTGGTCTTCGTGGTCGCGATCACGGCGTTCCCGGTGGTCGCGAGCGGAGCCACCGGTCGGCTGCTGCTCGTGGAGCGGCGCGGTGTGGCGGTCGGCGTGATCGCCGCGATCGCCGGCGCCGTGAACATCGGCGCGAACCTCGCGCTCGTCCCGCTGTTCGGCATCGCCGGCGCAGCGATCGCGACGGTGGTGGCCTACGTGGTCCTCGCCGCGATGCAGCTGTTCGTGCTGCCGGACCGACGCGAGTGGCGTGGGCCGGGTGTCCGGATCGTGCTCCCGGTGCTCGCAGCCCTGACGGTCGCGGCGGCATCGCTGTTCGTGCCGCAGGACGTCTTTTGGAACTGGTTCCGCATCATCGGTGTCCTCGGGTGTCTCCCGTGGTTCCTCCGGCGGCTGCGGGCAGCACGAGGAGGTGCGTCATGACCCGACGGAAGCACACGCAGGACGGCTCGAGACGACTCCGCATCGGCGTCGTCACGACCGGGCTCGCGATCACCGGGGGGCTGGAGCGCTGCGTCCTCGAGGACACCGCCGAGCTCCTCGCCGCGGGCCACGAGGTCGAGATCTGGCACCGCAACGCGCACGCGCCGCGGTCCGTCGAGGGCCGCGCACCGTTCGACGCCATGGGCGTGCCGCTGCACGACGCGGTCGACTACCGCTTCGGCATCAGGACGGCGTTCCGCGACGCCTGGCGCTTCGCACGCCAGGGCCTGCGGCTCCGTCGTGCGCACCTCGACGTCCTGTGGCTGAACCGGCCGGAGTACCTGCCGTTCGGGCGGGTCGCGTCGCTCGTGTCCGGCGTGCCCCTGGCCGTCCACCTGCACCACGCGCCGAACTACAACCGCATCGGGCCGATGGCGGGTGGCCGGACCGAGTTCCTCGCCGTGTCGAAGGCGATGGCGACGGCCTGGGGCGCTGCCGGCGCGCCCGCCGACCGGATCACGATCGTGCCGAACGGCATCGACACCGACGACTTCCCCGCGGCGACTCCGGCCGACGTGCACCGTGCCCGTGCGGTGTTCGGCATCGACGACGCCACCCCGACGGTCCTGTACTACGGCCGGCTCACCCGTGCGAAGGGCGTGCTCGCCCTGCTCGAGGCATGGGGACGCGTCCTCGAGACCGCTGCGGCGCGGCAGCCGGCGACGGTCCCCGCGTCCTCGGCGTCCGCGCGGAGCCTGCCGCTCCTCGTGCTCGCCGGCGCCCTCTACCCGGATGAGGCCGACGCCGTGCACGGCGCCGTCGCCGAGCTCCCCCAGGACTCCGTGCTCGTCGTGCCGGAGCGGGACGACGTGGTCCCGCTCCTGCACGCCGCCGACCTCGTCGTCGCACCGTCCATCGAGCCGGAGGGCTTCGGTCGGGTCGTCGTCGAGGCGATGTCCACCGGACGTCCCGTCGTGGCCGCGGCGTCCGGCGGCACCGGGGAGATCCTCTCCGACGGGTGGGAGCGGTTCACCGTCGACCCGTCGGACACCGAGGTGTTGGCGAAGCGGGTCCTCGACGTCCTCGACGAGGCGGTCCACGATCCCTCCCTCGGGGAACGGTGCCGCACGTGGGTGCTCGACCGCTACGGGCGGGCCCCGCACGTGAGCGCCCTGCTCGACGCGCTGCAGGCACGCGCCCGGCGCTGAGGCACTGATCGGCCGGCACCGGCGCGGCGCTGCTGTCGCTGCCGTCGCTGCCGGCGCTGCCGGTCCGACTCAGCCGCCCGTGGCGTCCTCGGCTCCGCCGGACGAGGTGTCCGCGGTCCAGGTCCCGTCGTCGGGCACCGGCCGGCCGTCGGACGGCAGGGTCGCCTGCGGCTCGGCACCGTCCACGGGCACGTCGATCGTCATCCAGTCGATGAGGAGCGACCCGGCGGCGCTCCGCGGCGGGTGTCCGGCGTTCGAACCGGCCTGCACGACCAGGTGCATGCGCGAGGTGGGGATGCTCTGGGTCGTCGTCGCCACGACGGCGTCGTCGACGAGGAACGACATCCGTGCGGGCGTCCACTCGATCGTGTACGTGTGCCAGTCGGCCAGCGACGCGGCCGTCTCGTACTGGACGCACTTCTCGGCGGGGTCCTCGAGGCAGTGCACGTTGAGGTACGCCGGCGCGCCGAGCGCCCCCTCGGGGAAGTCGATCTCGCCGTCCGACCAGACGTTCTCGTCGCTCCAGAGCAGCACCGCGACCCCGTAGCCGTCGACCTCGTCGCTCTTCATGCGGATGCTGTAGCGCCCGGCGGTCTGTCCACCCCACCGTCCGTCGACCAGGGGCACGATCCCACCGGCGAGCGGGGTGCCGCCCTTGGTGGTCCGGAGGCGCATGTCGAGCATGCCGTCGTGCGCCGTGAGCGCCGACGACTGGTACCGTCCGGTGCCAGCGGTGTCCGCGAACCCGTGGTAGACGGAGAACCGGTCGGCGTAGTCCGCCTCGAACCCGCCCGTCGGGGTGCTGTCGTCGAAGTCCTCCGAGAAGACCCGGTTCCAGCCACTGCCATC
The DNA here is from genome assembly GCF_049341845.1 of Curtobacterium guangdongense. Classification (NCBI taxonomy): domain Bacteria; kingdom Bacillati; phylum Actinomycetota; class Actinomycetes; order Micrococcales; family Microbacteriaceae; genus Curtobacterium; species Curtobacterium guangdongense. The sequence continues at coordinate 13,970 of NZ_JBMPIT010000012.1, read as the reverse complement.
GCTCGTCGGCATGCTCACCCCGCTCGGGTCGGCGCCGTCTCCGGTCGCGGTCGTCGTCGACGCCGCGACCACCCCGGCCGCGACCACGAGTGCCCCGACGGCGAAGGCGGTGCGCCGTCCGCCGGCGCGGAACGGCACACGGTGCCGGGCGATGCCGGAACCGTGTGCCGGCGCCGCACCGTGCGCCGCCGCAGCCAGCTCGTCGAGCGGGCGGACGGCGTCGACGCCGCGGTCGCCGACGCGGTCGTTGCCGCGGTCATGGCCGTCGCCGGTCATCCCGCTGTCGCCCACGCGCGGATCTCCGAGAGCCCGACGTTGACGGTGCTGCCGGAGACGCCCGTGGTCGTGAAGCGGACCCACGTCACGTTCCTGGCGGTGAAGTCGACCGTCAGCGCCGATCCGTCGTTCGGGAGCGCACCGACGGCGACCTTGCTGCCGTCGGAGAACGTCAGGGTCCCGCTCGTGACCTGGTCGTTGGCGTTCGGACGGTCGCACAGGACGATCCGCTGCAGGGCGACCGGCTTCGACCAGTCGAGCTGGTACCAGATCCCGGTCCGTCCCCACGGCACGACCCACTCGGCCGACGGGTTCGCCGGGTAGCCGGACAGCACGCCGTCGACCGCCTTCGCGACGGTCTGTCCGTCGGCCGGATTGTCCGCCACCGCCGACGGCGTCGCCGAGCCGGTGACGTCCGACAGCGTCGGGGTCGGGGTCGGCGTGGGCGTCGGGGTCGGCGTGGGCGTGGGTGTGGGTGTCGGGGTCGGCGTCGGCGTCGAGGTCCCCGCCGGTGCCCACGCCCGGATCTCCGCGAGCCCGGTGTTCTGCGTGCTCGCGCTCACGGCCGTGACCGTGAACCGCACCCACGTGACCTGCCGCGCGGCGAACGTCACCGACTGCACCGTGCCGCCGTTGGCCAGTGCCGGGACGGTGACGCTCGACCCGTCCGAGAACGTCAGCTTGCCGCCGGTGACCTGGTCGTTGCTGTTCGGCCGGTCGGCGAGGTCCACCTGGGACAGGGTCGTCCCGCCCGCCCAGGCGAGCTGGATCCACGTGCCGGTGCGACCCGACGGGGCGACCCACTCCGCCGACGGGTTCGCCGGGTACCCGCTGACGACACCGTCGACTGCCTTCACCGCGGTCTGCCCGTCAGCGGGGTTCTCCGCGCTGGCCGTCACCGTCGCGGCCGCCGTGACGTTCTTCGGTCCGGACGTCGGCGGCAGGGTCGTGGTGCCCGCCGGTGCGTACGCCCGGATCTCAGCGAGTCCGATGTTCTCCGTGGTGGTGCTGACCGACGTCACCGTGAACCGCGCCCACGTCACCTGCCTGGCGCTGAACGTGACGGTCTGCACCGATCCACCGTTCGGGAGCGCCGGGACGGTGACGCTCGACCCGTCGGAGAACGTCAGCGTGCCACCGGTCACCTGGTCGGCGCCGTTCGGCCGGTCCGCGAGGTCGATCGACGACAGCGTCGTACCGCCGGACCACCCGAGCTGGATCCACGTGCCAGCACGACCCGACGGAGCGACCCACTCGGCGGTGGGCGCATCCGGGTACCCGCTGACGACGCCGTCGACCGCCTTCAGTGCGGTCTGCCCGTCAGCGGGGTTCTCCGCGCTGGCCGTGACCGTTGCGCTGCCCGTGACGTCGGTCCGGCCCGGATCGACGGGATCGGTGGGTTCGGTCGGGGCGGTCGAACCAGCGGTGTACTCGCGGCTCAACCATGACGACTCCGGTCGGCTCGAGCAGGCGTCGGCCGACGCACACGTCAGGTCGTCGTACGGCGCGTACGTGTAGAACGCGTCGGACTTCGCGGCCGTCTGCGCCGCGGTGAGGTTCGACGGCCGGTCCGAGATCGGGTACCCCATGTACCCGGTGAAGGTGTGCGAGCCGCTGTACTGCTGCTGCACCTCGTCGGTGAGGTACCCGACGGTGTGGTGGTCGCTGTGGTCGCCGTCGCCGTACGACCCCTCGTAGTCGAGGGTGTGGATGTCGCTCGGTGCGAAGTCCTGCACGATCCCGAGCAGCGTCGACCGCAACTGGGCCAGCGTGTAGGTCGCGCTGTGGAACGCGTCCGCGACCGTGCTGATCGAACTGCTGTCGCCCGTGTACAGCCGCTGCAGGCTCTGGTAGCCGTCGCCCCAGAACCCGTTCCCCTCGACGTTGCCGTCCGGGAGCTCCATGAACACCAGGCTGATCCGGGGGTCGGCCGTCAGGGTCTCGGTGTGGAGTGTCCGGCCCGCGACGACGAGGGAACCGGTGGTCCAGTCGGACGCGACGCCCGCGATCTTCGCGTAGGCCGCCTCGAGGCCCTCCTGGCGGCTCTCCCAGTAGTACCGGGGGTAGCCCGCGTCACCGGCCGTGACCACGACGGAGCGGACGCACCGACCCGCGTCGATGTCCTTCCGGAGCGCGGTGCCCTGGAAGAACAGGTCGTCGTCGGGGTGCGCGACGACGTTGAGCACCCGACCGGCGCTGCAGTCGGCCGTCGGCGTCGCCGCTCCGGCCGTCTCCGCGAGCCCCGGACCCACCACGAGCGCCGCGACGACCGCGAGCACGGCCGCGGCGGACGCGGCGATCGTCCGCCGTGTCCGCCGGGGACCTCGTCTGTCACCTGGTTGCATGACGCATCCCTTCGCGGGTCAGTTCGTACATCGCCGTCGTGCCCGACGACCACACGCGCTTCCAGTACGGCGAGGACGCCATCGCCCGGGCGAGCTCCTGGTAGTGCGCGTCCGTCTGGTACCCGTAGCGCTCGCCGTAGGCGCCGAACGGCTCGGCGACGAGGGCGTAGTACTGGGTCGCCGGCCACGTGTCGACGAGCTTCGCCGTGATGTCGGACACGTCGGCCTCCGGGTCGTAGGTGCCGGACGGGTCCTGGTAGTTGCCGAGGGCCTCACGGGTCAGGTACGAGACGTCGAAGTACCGGGCACCGGTGTTGCTCGGCACGGCGATCGCGGATCCCGTGAGGAGCATCACCGAGCCCTTCGGCGCGGTGCGGTCGTAGTACTGGGTCGCGGCGGACTCGCTGCGCGTCATCACGCGGTTCCAGTCGAGTGCGGTCTGCCCGAACGCCCCGATGGCCACGAGCGCGGCGATGCCGGCTCCCGCGACGACGGCCCGCACACCGGCCGGACGCATCACCCGGCGGACGGCCGTGCCCGCCCACGCGAGCCGGCCGGTCGGCATCGGCAGCGCCGCGGCGAGGATCGCGATCCACGGGGTGGCGAAGAGGACGACGCGGAAGATGCCCTCCTGGCCGTAGTTCGTGGCGACGAGCAACGAGACCGGGCTCGCGGCGGCGAGGAGCAGCCCCCAGTGCACGCGGTCGCGACGGAGCACCACCGTGAGCAGCGCGACGAGCCCGAGCACGACGAGCGCGGCGGCCGGCACGTCGAACGCCAAGCGCGTGACGAGCGGCTGCGGGAGGAGGGTCGATCCGTGGGACGGCGGCTGCACGTTGTCGAACACCCGCCCGACGTTCGCGAGGGACAGGAACTTGTCGAGCACGTTGCCGTTCATGACCGCGAACACGACAGCGGGCACGAGCACGACCAACGGCAGCCACCACGGGCGGACCAGGCGGAAGACGACGAGCACCACGAGCGCGGCGACCGTCAGGTACGGCGAGATCTGGTGGGTCACGGCCAGCACGATGCCGATGGCGGCGATCCCGATGATCCGGGACAGCCCGACCTTGCGAGCCCGCGGCTTCGCGGCGACGGTCCCGTCCGCCGATGCCACGTCGACGCTGCGGAGCGGTCCGGTCGCGAGCACGAGGATCACCAGCGACAGCAGGATGCCGATCGACTGCGGCGAGAAGTAGGTCGTGTTGAGCGACCCGGTCATCGCGATCAGGAACGCCGCGATCCACGGACGCCGTGATCCCGGCAGCCAGTGCGACGCGAGCACGCCCGAGGCGAGCGTCGTGCTGAAGGCCAGGAGGACGGGGACCCACGCGGCGATGACCATCGCGTTCTGGATCCCGCCGACGTCGGCCACCCAGGCGCCGGCGGCGAAGAGACCCGACCACGTCTGGAAGATGTCAGCGGCGGGGTTCGTCCCGCCGTACTGCCGGATGTACTCGAGCACGCCGATGTGCCGAGCAGCCGCCATCACCGTCGGCATGCCGTAGGTGATCGCCTGCGCCAGCTGGATCGCCCCGCCGAACACCACCACGGGGACCGCGACACCACGGCCCCGGACCAGCGCGACGACGGCCGCGGCGACGACGATCGCCAGTCCGACGACGAGCCCGACGCCGAGCCTGCCGAACAGACCGTCCCGGATCGGGTCGCCCGTGTGCGTGAGCGCGGTGACGACGACCACGGCGAGCCCGACCAGCGAGAGCGTCGTGACCGTCGCGGTGGTCCCCCACCGGCGCCGCGTCGGGGCGCCGTCGGCGACGTACCGTGCGCGACGGAGCTCGGCGAGGTCGCGTGGCACGGCGACCGCGACGGCGAGCGCCGTGCCGACGACCACCACGACGAACGGAGCCACCGGGTCCCAGACGTGGAACGTCGCCATCGTGTAGCCGATGCCGATCGTGGCGACGAAGGACCCGGTCACCGCGAAGACCGCGAAGCGTGCGAGGGGCATCGGCCGCAGGAAGAGCAGCGGCGCGACGCCGAGCAGCGCGAAGAGGAACACCGCCGTCGCGCTCGCACGGAGCACGGGGACGCCGACGAGCTGTCCGACCGCGGCGAGGACGAGGACGCCCACCACGAGGCCGGACGCGACGAGGCGCGCAGCGGGCCCCATCGCGCCGGTCGGGACCTCCCGGGCCGGTCCAGCGCCCTCGAGACCACGCTGCAGCTCGTGCCGACCGTGCGCCGTCCGGTCGATCGTCCCGGCGCCGCCCATCCGTTCGCGCATCGCGAGGAACGGCGCCGTGAACGCCGACCGTCGTTCGACCCCGCGGAGCCGACGCTTCGTCGCGGCGAACTCGGCGTCGACGACGTCGAGCGGTTCGGACGCGTCGGACCCGTCGACGGCAGCCGCACGGTCGCCCTGCTCGAGTCCGAGGCGCGCGAAGGCGCTGATGGCCTCGGGAGCAGCATCGATCGACGCGGCGAGCGTCTCGCGGTCGAAGGCGTTCTTGGTCATCCAGGCTCCGAGTCCATGGCCGTTCGCTGCTGCGGCGCGACGCAACGACGCGACGTCGTCCGCCGATCGCTGCCACGCGATCGCGGCGGGTTCGACCGCGATCGCGGTGCCCGCGAACAGCAGTCGTGTGAAGAGGTCGAGGTCGTCCCCGCCGCCGACGCGGGTACCCGGTCCGAAGGCGGTGTCGAACCCGCCGATCCGGAGGGCCGTCGCACGGTGCACGGCGAGGTTCGCTCCGGTGCCGTACGCGGACGCGGCGAAGGGGTGCAGTGGGAGGTCACCCGGGTCGTCGCCGAGTCGCAGGACACGGCGACGGATCGTCCTGGCCGCCGGGGTGCGCTCATCGTGCCACCGCTGCGCCGGCGTGCGGAGCTCCGCGCTGGGCACGAGGCCGGTCACGCACGCGACGTCGGGGTCCGTGGCGAACGCGGTCCCGAGGGCGTCGAGCCACCCGGCGTCGACGACGGCCCCCTCGTCGACGAACGCGACGACGGCACCGGTCGCCGCGAGCAGGCCGGCGTTCCGTGCGGCGGCGAGCCCACCGGACGGTGCGGCGATCGTGGTCACCGTGCGGCCGTCGATCGTCACGACGGCGTCGTCACCCGGCTCGGCGGCGTGCGAGACCACGACGACGTCGAAGGACGGGTACCGGCAGGCGAGCACCGAGCGCATCGTCGAGTCCGCAGCGCCGTCCGTGCAGAGCACGACGGTGACGGACGGCAGCACCAGACCTGCTGCCGTCCCGGACACCGACGAGACCCGCGATGCCGGCGCCGGCATCGGCCGGATCGCGCGCTGCAGGGAGCGGACGTCGATCGTCGCACCGATGCGGCGGCGCTCGGTGATCTCCGCCTCGACGAACCCGAGGGGCTCGCCGTGGTCGCGCACGAGCAGCCGGGCCCGTCGGTACCCCTCGGCCCCGTCGAGCGCGATCACGTCGCGGTGGCTGGAGGCGTGCACGTCCGCGCGGTCGACCTCGCCGACCCACAGGGCGCCGTCCCACGTGGGGAACAGCGGACCCGTGGTGATCGGCGAGACGACCATCGCCAGGGTCGCACGCGTCACGGTGCACCCACCGGCTGCACGGCGACGGGGACGGGTGCGGGCGACGCCACGACGACGCCGCCGAGGAACCGGCCGACGGCGTAGCCGGTCACGGTGCCGAGCACGCACGTGACGATCGCGACCGCACGGGTCCCGCCGCCTCGCCCGAGCCGACCGAGTTCACGGAACAGCGCCTTCGGCAGCACCTGCGTCAGGTAGGTCGACTCGCTGGACAGCGAGTCCTTCGCCCCGACACGACGGCTGAGGACCGCCTTGGAGATGCCCTCGTAGTAGCTCCGGCGCCGCACGTACCGCATCTCGACGCGATCAGGGGACACACGGTGCGAGACGTTCGACCGCGGCTCGAAGCGGATCCTGGCGGTCGGGTCGGCCTGCGCGATCCGGATGCAGAGCTCCGTCTCCTCGCACCCGAGCGGCTGGTTGCCGACCCGGCCGATGCCGGACCGGAACCCGCCGGCGGCGAGGAGCACGTCACGCCGGAACGCCATGCTCGAGCCGATCACGTTGCGGACGTCGCCCGGTTCGGTGGGCAGTCCGGTGTAGCTGCAGCCGACGATCCACAGGAGCTCGTCGGGGTAGGGTCCCGCGCCGGTCGCGGTCGGCCACGACGGGGTCGCCCGACCACCGACGCCGACGACGTCCGGCAGCGAGAGCGCTTCGACGAGGTGGGCCAGCCAGTCGTCGTCGGCGGTCGCGTCGTCGTCGAGGAACGCCACGACGTCCGACTCGGCGAGCGCCACGCCGGTGTTCCGCGCGCCGGACAGGCCGCGGTCCTCGGAGTTCTCGACGACCAGCAGCTCCGGCCAGCGTGCCTTCGCACGCAGGAACAGCTCGGGCTCGTGGTCGATGACGACGACCACCTCGGTGGCGTTCGGCTGTCGCTTCGCGGACTCGACCGAGTCCTGCAGGTCGCCCCAGCGCTGCTGCGTGTACGCGCAGATGACGACCGCGACCGTCGGGACGCTCACGCGGCTTCCTCGTCCAGTGCCGGCACGGCGGTCGGGACGACGCGGGTCGTCACCGGGGTGAGGCGCGCGCGTGCCTGCGCCTCGGAGGCGCGGCGACGCTCGTGCATGATCGACTTCAGCACGCGGATGCCGTCGGTCACCGCGTTCAGGTTGCTGGTGCCGTGGACGCGGAGCTTCTCGTGGCTCGGCACCTCGGAGATCGCCAGGTCCGCGGCGGACCAGCGGCAGGTCAGGATCGTCTCGATCTCGAAGCCGTCGCCCCACAGCATCGAGCCGTCGGCGGGCTTCGGCAGCGTCGAGGACAGCAGGCCGATCTTGGGCAGCGTGTCCGCCCAGAAGGCGTTGTAGCCGTAGCAGAGGTCCGTGTACCGGGCGCCGAGCAGCAGGTTGCAGACGACGTTCAGACCGCGGTTGCCGAGGCTGCGGACGATCGTGATGTCGTCGCTGCCACCGCCGAGGGCGTAGCGCGTGCCCTTGGCGACGTCGGCACCGGCGACCAGCGCATCGACGAAGCGCGGGATCTCGTCGGGGTCGGCCGAGCAGTCGGCGTCGAACATGACGACGACGTCGCCGGTGACGGCCTCGAACCCGCAGGCGAGCGCGTTGCCCTTGCCCTTCCGGGTCTGCTGCACGACCTTGATCGTCGGCATCAGCCGCTGGGCGGTCGCGATGGTGTCGTCGACCGAGTTGCCGTCGACCAGGATCACCTCGTACACCGGCGGGAGCTTCGGGAGGATGATCTCGAGGTTCCTCGCCTCGTTGCGTGCGGGGATGACGACCGAGACGCGAGGGTCCAGGGGACGGATCGTGCTGGCGGACATGGTGCTCCTGTCGGGTTCAGGGCGGCAATCGGGAAGACCGTCACGGCGACGATCGATGGTCCTCGGGGTACGCGAGGACTCGGACGCGGGTACGTCAGCTGCGGTGCACGGCGGTGAGGGTGCACCGTCGTTCCCGTCGGTCGCGGGGGTACGCCGCTCCCTGGGGATTCCCACCTTCGTCGGGGCGGGGTGACCGGTCAATGCGATCGGTGATCCGTTGCGGGCCCCCGAGTGCGGATACGGAAACCCGCAAGCGGGCTGCGGTGCGTCGTCGGGTCACCCCGGGACGGACGGGAGGCTCGTGGCGGGGTCGCCACGAGCCTCCAGTCCGTCACCAGGTCCGGCTCAGGGCCGGGTCGGGTCCGTCCCGAGGGCGGTGCGCAGCTCCGCTGCGAGCTCCGCGACGTGCGGTTCGCGCAGGAGCGACGTGTGCTCCGCTTGGATGTGCACGGTGCGGTTGTCCCCGCGGAGCACCGACGACCAGCGCTCGACGTCCGGGTTGTCGTCCGCGAGCACGAACGTCGACCGCCCGTGGAACGGCGTCGGCGTGTGCCGGCGCACGATCATCTCGGCGTGGTCGAACATCGCGTCGAAGTCCTTCTGCCCGCCGTAGCGGAGCACCCCGGCGCCGTAGGCCCGTGCACGACGCAGGAAGAGGTCCCCGTACGGCACGCCGGAGGGCAGCACGCGCTTCACGGCACGGTCGAGTCCGTGCCGGAGCGCGCGGACGGCGGCGTTCCGCGGTTCATTGGGCTCCATCCTGGCGAAGTTCAGCTGTGCGGCCTCGGTCCGGGTGCGCGGCAGGTACGAGTCGAGCAGTGCGAGGTGCTCGATCTCCTCCCCCGCCTCGGTGAGCAGTCGTGCCACCTCGAGTCCGACGATGCCGCCGAGCGAGTGGCCCACGATGATGTACGGGCCGCGCGGCTGCACGATCCGCATCAGGGCGATGTACCGGCGGGCGCTCTGTTCGATGCTCCGGTCCGGGACGGCGCGGCGCTCCAGGCCGTGCTGCTGGATCGCGTAGACGTCGTGCTCCGGCAGGTACCGGGAGAGCGGCAGGAACGTCAGGCCGAGCGCGCCGCCTCCGGACAGGCAGAACACCGGCGGACGGCCGGGGGTCCGCGCTTCGGACACCTTCACGATGTCCGGGTGGCTCGGCAGCGCGCTGGTCCCCGAGCGGACGTGTCGTGCGAAGGTGCGCAGCGTCGGGTGCTCGAGCAGCTCGGACGCGCGCATGTCGACGCCGAGCCGGGCGTGCACCGTCGCGAGCATCTCCTCGGCGGACAGCGAGTCGCCGCCGAGCGCGGAGAAGTCCTCGTCGAGGTGCACGCCGCGGAGGCCGAGGACCTCCGCCCAGATCTGTCCGACGACGAGCTCCCACTGGTCGTACTCGCCTTCGACCATCTCGGTCTCGATCGACGGCGCACCGGGGAGCAGCGCGCGGTCGACCTTGCCGCGCTCGTTGCGGGGCAGCTCGGGCATCGGGACGATCGACGCCGGCACCATGTACTCCGGCAGCCGATCACGGAGCGCGCGGCGGATCGCAGCGGGCGCCGGGGTCCGACGTCCAGGGCGACCGACGACGTAGGCGACGAGGCGGGTGACCGCCGGCGGCTCGACGAGCGCGGTGACGACGACGTCGTGCACGTCCTCGACGGCGCGGAGTGCTGCCTCGACCTCGCTGGGCTCGACGAGGTAGCCGCGGACCTTCACGGCGTCGTCGGAGCGGCCGAGGAGCACCAGGCTGCCGTCGGCCTCGAGCTTCGCGAGGTCGCCCTGTCGCCACGTGGGCGTGCCGTCGGCCGTCGCGCCGAGGCGTTCGGCGGTCTTGTCCGGTGCACCCCAGTACCCGGCGGACAGTCCGTCGGACTCGATCACGAGCTCGCCGGTCTCGCCGAGGTCAGCCGGGGTGCCGTCCTCGCGGACGATCCTGGCGGTCTTGCCCGGGAGCGGGAACCCGGCGGGGATCACGCCGGGGGCGACGGCATCACCCGGCGCGACCGAGCAGTACGCGACGCACCCCATCTCGCTCGCCCCGAAGCCGTTCCAGATCACGGTCTCGGCGCCGAGCACCGGGCGCGCGGCGACGACGTCCGTGCCGGTGATCGGTTCGCCGACGGTCATCAGGAGGCGGAACGGCAGCCGTGCGCCACCGGGGACCGCCTGCTTCGTCTGGACGACGGACCGGAGCAGGTGCGGGGTGCAGACGAGCAGGTTCACGTCCTCCTCGGGCATCCGCTCGAGCAGTCGGTCGGTGCCGAGGTCCCGCGGGTCGAGGAGCACGATGGCCCCGCCGTTCAGGAGGGTGCTGAAGGCCATGAGGTAGCCGGCCGCGAAGGACAGCGGGAGCACGAGGCCCATCCGGTCCCCCGGACGGAGTCCGAGCGCGACGGCGTCCTGCTCGGCGTTCCGCAGCTGCTGCCGGTGGGTCATCGCGACGCCCTTCGGCATGCCGGTCGACCCGGAGGTGAAGACCAGCACGAGGGGGTCCCCGCCGCCGAGACGGCTCAGGTCCTGGTCGCCGACGGCGTCGGTCCGTGCCACCGCGTCGGCGCTGCTCGTCCGGTCCGCGGCGTCCGCCGACGCGTCGAACAGCGCGTACAGGTCGTGGACCGTGCCGGCGTCGCCGAGGGCCGAGGCGGCGAGGTCCGCGTGCGCGGTGTCCGCGAGGACCTCCGAGACGCCCGCGAGCTCGACCACGTGGCGCAGCCGGGCTTCCGGCAGGTGGTCGTCGAGGACGACCACGACGCGGTTCGCCATCGTCAGCGCCAGGACGGCCACCACGGCTTCGGTCGTCTGGCCGGCCATGACACCGATCGGCACGGGAGCGCCGCCGGGGACCACCCCGACGCCGGCTCCGGTCCGGTCGTCGGGGTGCAACCGCTCGGCGAGGACCATGGCGAGCGACGACGCGAGCGCGTCCGCCTCGGCGAACGTGCACGCACGGCCGTTGCCCGCGAGGGCCGGCTCGTCCGGGTACACGGTCACGACGCGCGCCCAGCGGTCGAGGACCGAGTGGTCGTCCGCGACGGGGACCACAGCGGTGTGGTCCCAACGGTGGTGGAGCAATGCGTCGGTGGACGTCATGGCAGTTCCCCTGGATCGTCTGCTGACCGCCCGTCCGGTACGGCCACTCGGACAGTAAGTCGACGAGTGGTCCCCGTTCCAGGGGCGACGACGGCGGGTGCGGACATCCTGCGGTTCTGCGCATCCTTGCGGCTTCCGCTGAACGCGATGTGAACGGCGCACGAAAACGGCCCCCGGGACTTCCCGGGGGCCGTTCTCACATCTGCTGGGGTACCTGGACTCGAACCAAGAACGACGGTACCAGAAACCGCTGTGTTGCCAATTACACCATACCCCAAAAGACCTGTCGGTCTTCCGTCCCCGTTGTCCGGGGCACGGTCATCTACTGTACAGCATCCCGGAGGTCCGCAAGACCACCGACGAGGTCGCGGTGCACCGCGGCTGCGGTCGTCGCCCCGTGCCCGGCAGCGACGATGAGCTGCTCGGGCCCGGGCGGGGTCACGTCGCCGACGGCGTACAGCCCGGGAACCGTCGTGCGTCCGACGCGGTCGACCACGACGAGGCCTTCGGCGTCGCGATCGAGTGCCGCGTCGACCCAGTCCAGGTCGACGTGCCACGTCGGTCGGACGAACCCGCCCGTACGCGGCTCCACGTGGCCGTCTGCGAGGCGAACACCGGTCATCCCGGACCGGTCCCCCTCCAGGTCGGCGACGGGCCGCTCGTCGATCCGCACGCCCGCGTCGGCCAGACGGCGGCGACCGTCGGCGTCGAGCGGCGCGGTGCCGTTCGTGTACACGACGAGGTCGTCGGTCCACGCCGCGATGAGCAGCGCCCGGTCGACGACGTCGGCGGTCTCGCACACGAACGCCAGTGGCTCGCCGGACCGCTCGTAGGCGTCGCACTCGACACAGCTGTGCATCGCGGTGCCGTAGAACGCCCGCAGGGACGGCAGCGCCGGGAACTCCTCACGGAGCCCCGTCGCGATGACCACCGCGCGCGCCGTCTCGTCGACCTCGGCGCCACGCCAGGTCCCGTGCACGCGCCAGCCGGCGCCGTCCGGTGCGACCCGGTCGACGATCGCCTGGGTGACCGTTGCCTCTGCGTACTGTTCGACCTCGGCGCGTCCGAGCTTCCGGAGCTCGAGCGGCGAGACACCGTCACGCGTCAGGAAGCCGTGCGACCGCAGCGTGGCGGCGTTCCGCGGACGGTTCGCGTCGAGCAGCAGCACGGACCGCTTCGCCCGCACCAGGTTGAGTGCGGCGCTGAGACCAGCGGGCCCCGCACCGATCACCGCGACGTCGTACACGTCAGTGAGCCGAGAGTGCGCGGAGCCGTGCGAGCGTCGAGTCCTTGCCGAGGATCTCCATCGACTCGAACAGCGGCGGGCTGATCCGGCGACCCGACACCGCGACGCGCAGCGGACCGAACGCCAGACGCGGCTTCAGGCCGAGGCCGTCGATGAGCGCCACACGGAGTGCCCCCTCGATCGCCTCGGTCCGCCAGTCGTCGAGCTGCTCGAGTGCGGCGATGCTCGCGGTGAGGACCTCGGTCGGGTCGCCCTTGAGGCTCGCGAGCGCGTCCTCCTCGACGACGAGGTCGCCGTCCGCCGTGAACAGGAACCCGAGCATCCCGGGAGCCTCGCTGAGCAGCTGCATGCGCTCCTGCACCAGCGGCGCCGCTGCCTCGAGCACCTGCTCCTGCTCGGCGGTGGCCGGGTCCGAGAGGTACTCGGTCAGGTACGGCTTCAGACGGTCACGGAAGTCCGCCGGATCGAGCAGGCGGATGTGGTCGCCGTTGATCGACTCGGCCTTCTTGTGGTCGAACCGGGCCGGGTTCGGGTTCACGTCGGCGACGTCGAACGCCTCGACCATCTCGTCGATGGAGAAGACGTCGCGGTCGGGGCCGATCGACCATCCGAGCAGCGCCAGGTAGTTGATGAGCCCCTCGGGGATCATGCCGTTGGCACGGTGGTGGAAGAGGTTCGACTCCGGGTCGCGCTTGGAGAGCTTCTTGTTGCCCTCGCCCATCACGTACGGCAGGTGTCCGAAGCGCGGGATGAACTCGGCCATCCCGATCTCGAACAGCGCCTCGTACAGGGCGATCTGGCGCGGCGTCGACGACAGGATGTCCTCGCCACGGAGCACGTGCGTCACACCCATGAGTGCGTCGTCGACCGGGTTCGTGAACGTGTACAGCGGTTTGCCGTTCGGACGCACCACCACGAAGTCCGGGAACGTGCCCTGCTTGAACGTGATCTCACCGCGGACCAGGTCGTCGAAGCTCAGGTCGCGGTCGGGCACGCGGAGCCGGAGCGCCGGCTCACGGCCCTGGTCGCGGAACGCCTGGCGCTCGTCCTCGGTCAGGTCGCGCTCGTGGTTGTCGTAGCCCTGCTTCGGGTCACGACCGGCCGCGATGTTCCGCGCCTCCATCTCCTCGGGCGTCACGAAGGACTCGTAGAGGTGGCCGGCGTCCTTGAGCTTCGCGATCGCGTCCTCGTAGACGTCGGACCGCTCGGACTGCCGGTAGGGGCCGTGCGGCCCCCCGACCTCGACGCCTTCGTCCCAGTCGAGCTTGAGCCACCGCAGCGCCTCGATGATCTGCTGGTACGACTCCTCGCTGTCCCGAGCGGCATCGGTGTCCTCGATGCGGAACACGAGCTTGCCGCCGGTGTGGCGGGCGTAGGCCCAGTTGAACAGGGCCGTCCGCACGAGGCCGACGTGGGGGGTCCCCGTCGGCGATGGGCAGAATCGGACGCGGACGTCGGAACCGGTGGCGGTGGTGAATGGCGCAGTCATGACGCCGACGATCCTATCGCGGGCGACCCCCGCGACGGCGGGCCTGTGGACAGCGATGGAACGCAGAAAACCCCTGACCAGTACTGGTCAGGGGTTCCCTGGTGTTGCAAGAGAAGTCCGGCGGCGTCCTACTCTCCCACAAGGTCCCCCTTGCAGTACCATCGGCGCTGAGAGGCTTAGCTTCCGGGTTC
>NZ_JBMPIT010000011.1:0-84050 GCF_049341845.1 Curtobacterium guangdongense | reverse complement strand
TGGTGTGGTAACCCACATCGTCCCGGAGGTCTTCTTCTACGTCACCCGTTCACAACGTCCCAGGGAACTACACCTAGCGCCGAACCTTCCGGCGGCGCTATCGAGGGAACAGAAATCGTCGGGTCGGACGGCGCGACCCGACGTTTTCTGTTCCCTCGATCGCAGGACACGCGGGCAACACGAACCCGGTCACACCGCGCGGACGACACCGCGGGACAGGATCGCGTTCGTCAGGGCGTCGATCGGCTCGCGCTGCACGGTCGGGTTCGCGATGAGGACGTAGTCGACGGCGGGGAGATCCGGCAGCCCCAACCGCTGCGACACCTTCACGAGGTCGGCGGGGATGAGCGAGTGCGGGAACACCGCGACACCGATCCCCGCGCGGACGGCGGCGAGCACCCCGTTCACGTCACGCGTGTTGCAGGTGATCCGCCACGTGCGACCGGCGGCCTCGAGTGCGTCGATCGCCATCTGCCGACTGATGCTCGGCGCCTGGTACGCGATGAGCGGCACCGGCTCGTCCCGCTCGACCGCGATCCCGTCCTGCGCCATCCACACCATCTGGTCCGTCGCCACACGGGTCCCCTCGGCCGACTCCCCCGCGGTCTGCTTGATGAACACCAGGTCGAGCTGTCCGGCGTGCACCCGACGCAGGAGCGGTGACGACTGGTTCACCGTCAGCTCGAGGTTCACCTGGGGGTGCAGTCGCCGGAAGTCCCGGAGGATCCGCGGCAGCTGGGTGATCGCGAGGTCGTCCGCTGCGCCGAACCGGAGCCGCCCCCGCGTGGCCGACCCGGAGAAGTAGGCGTCGGCGGTCGCGTGCGCCGCGAGGATCGTCCGCGCGAACCCGGCCATCGCGTCCCCGTTGTCCGTGAGGCTGACGCCACGGGTGTCCCGGGCGACGAGTGTCCGCGACACCGCCGTCTCGAGCCGGCGCACGTGCTGGGACACCGTCGGCTGGCTGATGCCGAGTCGAGCCCCGGCCTGGGTGAAACTCTGCGTCTCGGCGACGGCGAGGAAGGTCTGCAGCAGGACGGGATCGAGCACGTGCACCTCATTCGACATCGCAATGGAGTGATAGCAACCATACGGGGATCGAATGGGTTCGACGCAAGTAGTTTCGATGGGGTACCGATTCCGCCACCGACAGCCGGAGACCCCACCCCGTGAGCGCGTCATCGACGACCCTCTACCCGCCCACTGAACCACTCCCGATCCAGGCGACCCGCCCGCCGTGGCGACACACGCTCATCGCCCTGTCCGTCCCGAACTTCCGGCTGTTCACCGCGACGAACCTCGTCGCGATGACCGCCGGGTGGATGCAGCGCATCGCACAGGACTGGCTCGTCCTGCAACTCACCGGCTCGGTCGCGCAGGTCGGCATCACCGTCGCGTGCCAGTTCGCCCCGATGCTGTTCTTCGGGCTCTTCGGCGGCGTCATCGTCGACCGGTTCTCCAAGCGCGCGCTGATGATGATCACGCAGGGTGCCTTCGCGGTGCTGTCGGCGCTGCTCGCGGTGCTGACGCTCGCCGGGGTGGTGCAGGCGTGGCACATCTGGGCGATCGCGTTCGTGGTCGGCATGGTGACCGTCATCGACAACCCGGCACGGCAGGTCTTCGTGACCGAGATCGTCGGGCACGAGCACCTCAGGAACGCCATCAGCGTGAACTCCTCGGTGTTCCAGCTCGGCGGGATGATCGGCCCGGCACTCTCCGGGGCGCTGCTCGTCGCTGTCGGCGCCGGGTGGTCGTTCGGCGTCAACGCGGTCGCCTGCGCGGCGGTCGTCGTGACGCTGGGGTTCCTGCGTGTCTCGGAGCTGCACCGCACCCCGCCGACACCGCGGGCGAAGGGCCAGCTCGTCGAGGGGCTCCGTTACGCCATCGGGAAGCCGACGATCGTCGTGCCGGTCGTCCTCGTCGCGTTCTTCTCGGTCTTCGCGCTGACGATGCCGGTGCTGCTGTCCGCCTTCGCCTCCCAGGTGTACGACGTCGGGGCCGGCGGCTACGGCGTGTTCAACTCGGCGATCGCCGTCGGCGCCCTCGTCGGCGCCCTGTTGTCCACCCGTCGCGCCGTGGTCCGCCTGCGCACCATCGTCGGCGGCGTGTTCTGGACCGGCATCCTGCTCGTGGTGTCGGGCAGCATCCCCGTGATCGCACCCTTCACCGTGATGCTCGTCGCGGTCGGCATGTCGCAGCTGCTCTTCCAGACGGCCTCGAACTCGCTCGTCCAGCTGTCGTCGAACGTCGCGATCCGCGGCCGCGTGATGTCGCTGTACATCCTCGTGCTGCTCGGCGGCCAGGCGATCGGCGGACCGCTCATGGGCCAGGTGGTCGACCACTTCGGCGCCCACGTCGGCATGGTCGTCGCCGGTGGGGTGCCGGCCGCTGCAGCGGCCGTCATCGGCCTGGTGCTCGCCCGTCGCGGCGGGTTCCACCTCGGCGTCCGGATGCGGCACCACCTGCCGCTCCCGGCGATCGTCGGGCACCGCTGACGGACGGGAGGCTCGTGGCGGGCCCGCACCGAGCCTCCCGTCCGGCGGTGGTCGGTTCCATCCGCTCCCGCACAACCGAAAGCCGTCCGAGCCGCGGAATTCCGCGGTTCGGACGGCTTTCGATTGTTCAGCGGGACGTGTCAGCCACCCGCGACCGCGTCGGCGGACGCTCAGTAGGCGACGCCGAACCGCGCCTGGTGGTGCGCCGGGGTCTCGATCTCGTCGACGAACGCGATCGCGAAGTCCTCGCCCGAGATGTCGGAGTTGCCCTCGGCGTCGGTGAGGAGCACCTCGTCGGTGGTCCGGTAGGTGCCCCGACGCTCGCCGGGGTTGTAGCCGCCGAAGGCAGCTGCCGGGCTGACGTAGAACCAGTCCACCGAGGTGTCGGATGCGCGGAGCGCCTCGAGGATCTGCCCGTGGCTCTTCGCCTCGCCCTTGAACGCGTCCGGGAACTCGGCGGTGTCGAACAGTCGCGGGCCACCGTCGGCGACGAGCAGCGACCCGGCACCGCCGACGATCCCGAGGCGTGCTCCCGCTGCCTCGGCGGCGTCGACGAACGGCTGGAAGCGGTCCTTGAGCTCGCTGCCGTCGGCCTGCACCGCGTGGAGTGCGACGACGATGACGTCGGCACCCTTCGTGACCTCGGCGACGAAAGCGGCGTCGAACGCGTCGCCCTGCGCGAGCGTCAGGCCCTCGGCGGGCTCGAGCTTCGTGGTGTCGCGTGCGACGGCGACGACCTGGTGGCCGCGGGACAGCGCTTCGCGGGTGATGGCGGAGCCGGCGTACCCGGTGCCTCCGAAGACGACGATCGTGGACATGTGTGTTCCTCTCGTGGTGGTGCGTGCTTGCTGGACTCACCTTAGGGGCGTTACTCTCTTTTGGTAAGTAGGCACCTCGTGGTGCGTAACGGAGGTCGTCGTGAGTGCACTCGAGTACAGCCCGTACGCGGCGGACTGCCCCAGCCGGCAGCTGCTCGACCGGATCGGCGACCGGTGGAGCGTGCTGACGATCGGCACCCTGGCGGACGGACCCCAGCGGTACTCCGTCATCGCGAACCGCGTGCAGGGCGTGTCCCAGAAGATGCTCACGCAGACCCTTCGCGCACTCGAACGCGACGGCCTCGTCACCAGGACGGTGTTCCCCGAGATCCCGCCGCACGTCGAGTACGAACTCACCGACGCAGGGCGATCGCTCCGCACCGTGCTCGAGCCCCTGGAGCGGTGGGCGACGACGCACATGGCTTCGGTCGAGGTCGCGCGTGACGAGTACGACACCGCACGTTCGGAATCCACCCGGCGCTGACGTGGTTGCGTGGAGGCATGCGATCGATCGTCTACACGAAGCCCGGTGACTCGTCCGTCCTCTCCCTCGCCGACCGCGAGCCACAGGAACCCGGCACCGGCGAGGTCCGCGTCCGCGTCGTCGTCTCCGGCGTCAACCCGACGGACTGGAAGGCCCGACAGGGCGGCACCTACGGCGACGGTCTGCCGTTCCCGGAGATCACCCCGAACCAGGACGGTGCCGGGATCGTCGACGCCGTCGGTCCCGGGGTCGACGAGCTCGCGGTCGGTGACCGGGTGTGGCTCTACATGTCCGCGTCCGGACGCCCCACCGGCACCGCGCAGGAGTACACCGTCGTGCCCGTCGAACGCGCGGTCCGACTGCCGGATGGTGTGTCCTTCGACGTCGGCGCATCGCTCGGCGTCCCCGCGATGACGGCACACCGGGCACTGACCACGCACGAGGAGGGACCCTCGCGCCTCGGACCCGGCGCGCTCGACGGCGTGACGGTGCTCGTCGCCGGTGGCGCCGGTGCCGTCGGGCACGCGGCGATCCAGCTCGCGCGGTGGGCGGGCGCGACCGTGATCTCGACGATCAGCTCCGACGAGAAGGCCGCGCTGGCGACGGCCGCCGGTGCGCACCACACGGTGAACTACCGGCAGGACGACGCCGCCGCCCGGATCCGCGAGATCGCCCCGGATGGCGTCGACATCGTCGTCGAGGTGTCGATCCCGCAGAACGCCGAACTCGTCGCGGACGTCCTGGCGAACCACGGCGTCGTGTCGATCTACGCGAACAACGGCGGCGACGAGGCCACGCTCCCGATCCGCCCGAACATGAACGTCAACGCCCGGTACCAGTTCCTGCTGCTCTACACGATCGGCGACGAGGCCCTGACGGCTGCGGCTGAGGACGTCACCGGGGCGCTGCACGACGGCGTCCTGCCGGTGGGCGAGGACGCCGGACTGCCGATCACCCGCTTCGACCTCGCCGACACCGCTGCGGCGCACGACGCCGTCGAGCAGGACACGGTCGGCAAGGTGCTCATCGACGTGCAGCCGGAGTAGCGGCACCTTCTTGCCATCGCGGGTGCGATGGGTGGAGCATCGACCAATGCGCATCAGTGTCGATCCGCTCCACCCCGTCGCCCCGAGCTCCCCCACCCAGGAGCCCGACCCGAAGCCCACCCGTGACTCGAGCGTGCAGACCGTCGCGAAGACCCTGGCGATCCTCGAGGCGGTCGCCGAACGCGGCAGCGCCACCGCCAAGGAGATCGCCGAGGTCCTCGGCTTCCCGCTCCCGACGGCGTACCGCCTCCTGCACGCCCTGGTACACGCCGAGTACCTGGTGCACCGCCGCGAGGAACGGCGCTTCGAGTTGAGCCACAAACTCGAGGCCCTCGCCCGCTCGGCCCGGTCGAACGGAGCCACCGTCCAGGCGGACGGGTGACACACCGGGTCCACCACAGACCCGACTTGTCCCTCGAACAGGGGGCACAGCACGATGGCATGACATTCGATGAGAGGAATCGTCATGCAGCATCGCGCTCTCCAAGCACTCACCATCACCGCAGCCGCCGCCCTCACCCTGGTGGGCGGATCCCTCGGCGCGACCACCGCCAACGCCGCCACCGCGTCCCCCCAGGTCATCGGCGGTGAGCAGGCGCCGAACACGCCGTGGGAGGTGCAGCTCGTCTTCCAGCAGGGCGGCACCGCGAGCTACGGCTGCACCGGCGAGGCCCTCAACGCCGAGTGGGTCCTCACCGCGAACCACTGTGTGGACGGCACCACCGCGATGAACGTCTACCACTCCAACAGCACCGCCGACCGGGGTCCCGCGACCGCCGCCGACGAGCTCTACAGCGCTCCCGAGGGCGACATCGCCCTCGTGCACCTCTCCACCCCGGTCACGCTGAGCTCGTACGCGCAGCTCGACCTCGGCTACACGACGAAGACGTCGGGCACGGGCACGATCATGGGCTACGGGAACCGGGCGGACAGCGAACCGACCGACGGGCTGTACCAGGCGAGCGTCTCGCTCTCCGGGCACTCCACGGACGCCTACTCCGGCGACGCGCAGCACGTGACGGGGATCTCGGGAGCGTCGAACCACGGCGACTCCGGCGGGCCGCTTATCGTCGGTGGCGAGGTCGTCGGTGTCTGCTCCACCGGTGATGTCGCCGACCCGGGCTCGAACACGAACGCCGGGTCGAACTACGCGATCCTGTCGCAGAGCGCCGACTGGATCGCCGAGACCGCGGGCCTGTAGCCAGCCGGCAGGCCGGCTCGCGTCGTCCGACGCGACCGCAGGTCGGACGGGAGGCACGGGTGCGGGCCCGCACCGTGCCTCCCGTCCGTCCGTGGCCCATCCGCCGCACCGCCCGCTCGCGCTGGTCAGCATTCCGGCGGCGGCATGCGTTCGCGCGAGCGGGCGAAATACCCGGGTCCGCACGCATGCCCAGCCGGGTATTTCGCCCGCTCGCCGGTCGTGGGGCTCGCGGGTTGGTAAGCATGGTGCATGAGCGAACTCGTGCCGCCCGCTGCTGGAACCCGAGCGATCGTCCTCGGAGGTGGTGGAGTCGCCGGGATCGCGTGGGAGCTCGGGGTCCTCTCGGCACTCGAGGACGCCGGCGTGGACCTCGCCGCAGCCGACCTCGTGGTGGGCACCAGCGCCGGCAGCGTCGTCGGGACCTTCGTCCGCAGCGGAGGCGTCCGCGGCGCGTTCGAGCAGCAGATCGCACCGCTGCCGACGAGCTACGAGGAGCCGGGCGTCATCGACGGCGAGGCGATCCAGCAGCAGATCGGGCAGGTGCTCGCCGGCGCGACCTCCGAGCAGGACGGCCGTGCACGACTCGGGCTCGCAGCGCAGCAGGTGACCGCCGGGCAGTCGGACGACGAGCGCGCCGCGACCTTCTCGGAGACCCTGCCGTCGACCACGTGGCCGGACCGCCCGCTCGCAATCACGACCATCGACGCGACCGACGGCACCTTCCGTGTCCTCACCGCTGCCGATGGCATCCCGCTCCCCCGGGCCGTCGCCGCGAGCTGCTCGGTGCCGTTCGTGTGGTCGCCCGTCGACATCGCGGGGCGGCCGTACATCGACGGCGGGATGCGCTCGGCCACGAACGCCGACGTCGCCGCCGGGTACGAGCGCGTCCTGGTCATCGCCTGCGGCCCCGAGGCGCCGTCCCCGCTCGGGCCGTGGCTCGACCAGTCCGTCGAGGCGCTCCGCGCGGGTGGGTCGAGCGTCGAGGTCGTCGTCGCGGACAGCGCCTCGACGCAGGCGTTCGGCGCGAACTCGCTCTCGTTGTCGACCCAGCGGCCGAGCGCCGAGGCCGGGCGCGCGCAGGCATCCGCGATCGCGGACCGGATCGCGGAGTTCTGGGCTTGAATCAGTAGCGCCGTTTCTCGTAAGTGAAGTGTTCAGAGATTCCGGTCGCAAGTGCGAGGACCGGGCGGATCGGTTCGGTGACGAAGAACAGCATCGCCGTCAACGCGCTGGCGATGACGCCATCGGGAAGGAACGTTCGCCGATCGGATGTATCGAGAACAATCCCCTCGAGCAGAGAGCGACCGATGAAGATCGTCGCGACTACTGCAACCGTGCCGAAGTAGATTGCAAATGCCCATCCGCCGAGAACGAGGCTACTCGGAATCAGCAAGACCCAAGCAAGCGCCGGGCCAACTTTGACGTATCGAATCGAGTAGAGCGCCGCCGCGGCGCACACAATCGGAAACACCCACGCGATTTCGCTGCGCAAGACCCAACTGCTCGCGGTATCGACCCACTCGTCGCCGACCGCCGCTAGTGCCAGCACACGCTTCACAGAATCCACCGGCCCTGAGATACGCCCTGTCCCGGCGGAACCGAATAACACCGATCCTGTGAACAGCAGCAGACACCAGGAAAGCACGTCAGCGGTACGAGCCGCCGCCACATCGCGCACTTTGTCACTCAGAAACGAGCCAATTGCGGCGCCGCTGATGGATACCGGTTCGATCATGCCCGCAGGCTAGAAGAAGCATCCGACTTTTCGGTCAGACGAAGGCCGCCTGGCCCGTGATCGCCCGGCCGACGATGAGGGTGTTCACCTCGCGGGTGCCCTCGTACGAGTAGATCGCCTCGGAGTCCGCGAAGAACCGGGCGACGCCCTTCTCGAGCACGATGCCGTTGCCGCCCTGGACCTCGCGGCACCATGCGACCGTCTCGCGCATCCGCGCCGTCGCGAACGCCTTCGCCAACGCAGAGTGCTCGTCGCCGCCCACCCCGGCGTCCTGCATCGCCGACGCCTGCGTGCAGAGCGCGATCGACGCCGTGATGTTCGCGAGGGACTTCACGAGGAGGTCCTGCACCATCTGGTGCGCCGCGATCGGCTTGCCGAACTGGATGCGGGTCTTGGCGTAGTCGAGCGCTGCCTCGTACGCGCCGACCGCGATGCCCACGGCCTGCCACGCGACCTCGGTGCGCGTCAGGCGGAGCACCTCGGCCGTCGTGCGGAACGACGTCGCCCGCTGCAGTCGACGCGACTCGGGCACCCGGACGCCCTGCATCACGATGTCGGCGTTCTGCACGCCGCGGAGCGCGATCTTGTCCTCGATCTTCGTCGCGGTGAACCCGGGGGTGTCCGTCGTGACGAGGAAGCCCTTGACCTGCCCGTCCGCGACGTCCTTCGCCCAGATCACGACGACGTCCGCGAACGTGGCGTTGCCGATCCAGCGCTTCTCGCCGTCGAGGACCCACTCGTCGCCGTCACGCCGAGCGGTGGTGCGCAGCCCCTTCGCGGAATCGCTGCCCGAGTACGGCTCGGTGAGGCCGAACGCGCCGATCAGCTCGCCCGCCGCCATGCGCGGCAGCCACTCCTGCTGCTGCTCGTCGCTGCCGGCGACGGCGATCGAGTTCATCGCGAGGCCGGACTGGACGCCGATGAACGTCGCGACGCTGGCATCGACGCGCCCGAGCTCGAGCGCCGCCCACCCGCGGTACACGGCCGAGTTCTCGAACCGGCGCACGAGCGGGACACCCGGCCCGTACATGCCGAGCTCTGCGAGCGGCTTGATGACCTGCATCGGGAACTCGGCGCGCGCCCAGTACTCGTCGGCGATGGGCGCGACGTCGCGCCCGAGGTACTCCCGGAGTCGCCCGATCGACGCCCGCTCCTGGTCGGTCAGCCCCTCTTGGAACCGGTAGAAGTCGGATTCGAGGAGCGCGGGGGTGGCCGTCGTCAGTGACATACACTGATCGTGCATCATTCTCGGAAACGTTGCAAGAGAGGCTCGCGTGTACACGTCGGATTCCGCGCTGCGCGCCTTCCGGGAGGCTCGTCACACCTTCATCGCCGGGTCCCGGATCGACATGGGCGCCTTGGCCGCCTCGCTCGGCGTGGACCGCACGTCGCTGTTCCGGTGGGTGGGCAACCGTGACCGGTTGCTGTCCGAGATCCTCTGGTCCCTCGCCGTCCCGACGCTCGACGCCGCTTCCCGATCGGCGGCGCTGTCCGGAGCCGAGCGGGTCGTCGACGTGCTCGACCGGTTCACCGCGGACCTCATCGCCGCGCCCTACTTCCGCGCGTTCCTCACGAGGGAGCCCGCTCGTGCGCTGCGGCTCCTGACCACATCGGACAGCGATGTCCAGGGCCGGCTCGTCACCGCGATCACCGCGCTGGTGGCGGACTCGTTCGACCCGTCCCCGCTGTCCGCCGAGGAGCTCGCGCGGCTGCTCGTGCGGATCTCCGAGTCGTTCACCTACGCCGACCTGATCTCCGGCGAGACCCCAGACCCCGCGCGCGCCCGAGCGACGTTCGAATACGTTCTCCGCTGACGGTTGACCGCTGAAATACCGAACACTAGTGTTCCACTGCGGCCGATGATGGTCGCTGCGTCGAAGCCGACGCCCATCGAGAGGGGAACACCATGCGCACACGGATCATCGCGGCCGCGACCTGCCTGGTCGCTGCAGCGGCCGTTTTCGTGCCCGCCGCCGCCGACGCGGAACCAGCGGAGCCCGTCACGGGCACCAGCAGCACGTACGAGGGAAGCGTGCCCATCCCCACGGGCCTGCACGCACCGCGGTACTCGGTCACGCCCGAAGGGGGCGGCTCGTGGACCTACGGCACGAACGGGCCGAACAACACCGCGTACTCGAACTTCTACCACACGACCCGGAAGCACGGGTCGTCAGTCGAGAACGGCCGGGGAAACGTCGTGCGGAGTGCAACTGTCGCCGGCGGAGCGACCGCGAAGGCCTCGATCACGAAGACCTACGCCGGGAACCACGCCTACTACCGGTTCGTCAACTGACAGGTCCAGGAAACGACCCTCCGGACCGTTCCGGTCCGGAGGGTCACTCCGTCCTCATGCTGCGCACGCTCATCGCCGGAACCGTCGCCCTGGCCATCGGTCTCGCCGTCCTCGTCACCACCGTCATCGACGACGTCGCTCCCCGCGGCGCGACCGACATCATCACCGTCTGGGACTCGGACGCATCGTCGTCCGGCTTCTTCCAGGACCTGGTCGAGCGCACCGCCCGCTCCCACGACATGACCGTGATGAAGGAACTCCGTCACGAGTCCGGGTCGGGAGTGGTCCGACGCGAGTACGTCGCCAACGCAGGTGCCGCACGGTCGTTCACGTCGATCCACGGGGAACTGACCGGATTCGATCCCAGTCTCTCGACCAGCTTCCACCTGTTCAGCGACCTGCCCGACAACCGGATCAACGGCATGTACTTCACCGACGCGGGTGACGCCTGTGCTCGGGCGTTCGCCGCGTCGCTCGCCGAGCACGGCATCGCGCTGACGGTCAACACGCTCTCCCCATTCTTCATCTCGCTCTGGGTCGTGTCCGAGATCCCGGCGATCCCACTCTCCGGATGCCTGGTGATCGCCGTCGTCCTCGGGACGGTCGCGTGGCAGACCGGCCGCAGGCGGCGCGTCGCTGTCGCCGCGAGTCACGGGCGGTCCGCTGCGCGGTCAGCCTGGTTGGACGCGGCGGGTCTCGCAGCGCGGACGACCGCGTGGGGGTTGGTCGGGATCGCCGCCGTTGCAACGACCCTCGTGCTGGTCAACGGCGGGACCAGGCTCACCACCTTCGTCTTCCTCGCCGTCGGGTCCCTCACCGTGGCGGTCTCGACCATGACGGCAACGACGCTCGTCGCCGCCGGCCTGCCTCGGAGCTCTGTGCTCGCCAGCATCAACGGTGCCCGGCCATGGCGGACCATCCTGACGATCGCGCTCGTCGGCAACCTCGGAGCGCTCACGCTCGGTGCGGGTGCCGCCGCGACGGCGTGGACCGACGTGGCACTCGCTCAGGCAGACGCAGCGGAACGCGACCTGTGGCGTGGGTCGCTCGGTGACGTGCGGATGGGGTTCGAGTCGTCGATCGCTGAACTCGACGCAGCGGAGCATGGTCTCGGGGGCGTGTTCGAACGCATGGACGCTGCAGGCACCGCGATCCTCGTCGACCACACGGTGCAACCGGACCTCGCCCGGCACACCCCGGGCGGCGGAAACGTGCTCATCGTGAACGCGCAGTACCTCCGGGCACAACGGATCTCGTCCACGACCGGCTCGCGTGTCCACCCCGAAGACCTGACGGACACGGCGCTCACGCTCCTGGTGCCCGAAGGCGTCGAGCTTTCGGCGTCGGAGATGCAGGCCTGGCGGGTGTTCATGGAGTTCCAACGGGAGAACTCCACGGATCCGAGCCGCACTCCTCGGCACGTCCCTGTGAAGGTGTCGCCCATCCGGGACGACCGTGTGTTCACCTACGCGACCGATGATCTGGGCTCCACCAGCACCATGGCCGACGGCGTGATCGCTGTCCTGCCCACGGCGTTCCCCGCTGTCTCGGAGAACCTGTTGACGGCGGCGATGACGACCGGCGAAGTCGTGTTCACCGACCCGAAGGCGCTCCGAGCAGACCTCGCAGCGCACAGGCTGTCGAACGCGGTCGCGACGATCACACCGCTCGGCGACTTCGTCTCGTACCGGTCGGTCGTCATCGAACGCGGCCTCCGGCACGCGCTGCTGGCGCTCGGCGTCGTGGTCCTGGTGCTCGTCCTGTCGGCGTCACTCGCGAGCCAGGCCATCGCCGCGATCACACGTCGGCGAACCACCATCGCGCTGCTGCACGGTCGTCGGTGGCTCGTGACACTGGGCCCTGTCGTCGCGGGCCCGACCGCCGTGGTCGTCGGTGCCGCCACCGTGCTCGCGAGCACCGGCATCGTCCCCGCCGACACGACGTCCATCGCGTGTGCCGCGCTCGACGTCCTCGCGGTGGTCACCCTCACCGCGTTCCACCTCCGGATGAAGGAATTGACATGACCGGACCGATCCTGCAGGCGGAGTCGATCACGAAGGGCCACGGTCATCGAACGCTCTGGCGTGACGTCGACCTCGCGGTGTCACCCGGAGCTGCACTCGTGGTCACCGGACCCAGTGGGAGCGGCAAGTCGACACTGCTGCGCTGCCTCGGCCTGGTCGAACGCGTGGACAGCGGGAGGGTCGTGATCGCGGACGAGGACGTGACGCGTGTCCGTGCCGGTCGACGCAGCGCGCTGTACCGGCACACCATCGGGCACCTGTTCCAGAACGGCGCGCTCGAGGACGACTGGACCGTGCGGCGGAACCTCGACGTCGCCTTCATCGGAGCGACGACCAAACGGTCGATGCGAGCGCCGATCCGGCAGGCGGCGTTGACCTCGGTCGGGCTGCACATAGACGAGCGGACGAAGGCACACCGGTTGAGCGGAGGCGAACGGCATCGCCTGGCGTTGGCGCGGCTCGTGATCCGCCGCCCTGCGGTGGTCTTGGCAGACGAGCCCACCGCTGCCCTCGACGTCGCGACGGGAGCCGAGGTCCTGGAGTGTCTGGCCGGACTCCGTGCGCAGGGTTCCGCGATCGTCATCGCGACGCACGACCCCGCCGTCGTCGTCTGGGCTGACGACGTGCTCGTGCTGTCGGGTGAACAGGGATCCGAGACCGTTCGCACTTCGCGGCGACGACGATGGGAGAGGATGTCGGTGAACTGATCGGAGTCCGATGACCATCGACGAGTACCCGTTCCGCCGCACCTACCCCACGCGCTGGAACGACAACGACATGTTCGGGCACGTGAACAACACGATCTACTACAGCGCGATGGACAACGCCGCGACGTACTGGTTCCGCTCGGAAGCCGGGCTCGACCCGTTCACGTCGGAGTGGATCGCCGTGCTCGTGTCGTCGAGCTGCCGGTTCGTCGAGTCCGCCGTGTGGCCGGACGTCATCGAGGTGGGCATGCGCTCGAAGCACCTCGGGAACACGAGCCTGTCGTGGGAGTTCGGCCTGTTCCGGCAGTCCGACGGCGCGCTGCTCGCGACGGGTGAGTTCGCGCACGTCATCATCGACCGCGAGGGCGCCCGCCGCCCGATCCCCCTGCCGGAGCAGCTCCGCGCCCTGGTCACGTCCACGATGCTGTCCGTCGCCGCCTGACCCTGCGTCCGCAGCCGCGCGGCGCGTTTTGCCGCCGCACAACCGAAAGCAGTCCGCGCCGCGGGGTTCCGCGGCACGGACTGCTTTCGGTTGTGCGAAGCGACCGACGCGGAGCGGCGGCGCCGGGCCGTCCGTCAGGCCTTCAGCGCCGCCAGCTCGAGGTTGATGTCGTCGGGGTCCTGCACGGACAGGATCACCATGCCGGCGTCCCCGAGGTCCGTCACCTCGCCGTGCTCGACCCCCGCGGCGTCGAGTCGCGCGGCCGCCTGGTGCAGTTCATCGACCGAGCCGACGACGAAGCTCACGTGGTCGAGACCGACCGTGTCCGGGTCGAAGCGCTGCCCTGCCGGTGCCACCGGACGCAGGCCGAACACCTGATCACCGAGTTGGAACACGCTGCCGCCGTAGAAGCGCTCGCGGTCCTGCAGGATGCCCGGCTCGTCGACCTGGTCGCTGAAGTCGATCGCCGGATCGGTGCCGAGCAGCTGCTGGTAGAACGCCTTGCTGCGGTGGATGTCCGTCACGGTCACGCGGACGTGGGCCAGTGCGGACGGTCGTGCGAACGGTTCTGTCATGCCCCCGACCCAACGCCCGATGCCTCCGAGCGACCCGTGCCCGCGCGCGCACCGGACATCGCGGGCGCACCGCACCGCGAAACGGACACCGCACCAGGCAATTGCCCGATGGGGTGTCCGTTTCGCGGTTCGGTGTCGTTGCCCGACTAGATCAACGCGTCCGTCAGGTGGTTCGGCGTGCCGAACCGGTGCGCGGTGATCGACACGGCCTGCTCGCGGAGGAACGGCAGCAGCTCGATGCGCCCGGCCTCGGTGACCGGCTCGGCGTACACCGCGACGTCGGGGCGACCGTCAACGGCCTCGTACAGCGCAGCAGCAGAGCCGCCGATGAGCCGCACCCGGGTCGAAGGGCCAGCTGCCACGCGCGCCCCGAACGCCGCGTCGGACTCCGACGACGTGACCGACCGGACGCAGTCCAGCGCGGCGATCGCGGACGGCACGTCGCCCGCCGAGGAGACGTCGATCGTCGTCCCCGCTCGGAGCGCAGCAGCGACGACACGGACCAGATCGTCCGACGAAGACGGACTCCCAGACGCCAACCGCACGTGCACACCCGGGTACGGCAGGTACCGCGCGACGTTCCGCTCCGCCGACAGCGCGGACACGTCCACCGCAGTCCCGAACAACGACGTCCACGCGAGCTCGTCGGACGCCACGGCCCGAGACACCGAGGACGACGAGACTCCGGCGGCGCGGACGAACGCCGCGACCGCTGCCGACACCGGCGCACCCGCGGTGGCCGGAGCCGGCGCCCAGGAGCCCAGCCCGAACAGGTAGTTCACACCGCCGGCCTTCGTCCCGGCGCCGACGGCCGATTTCTTCCACCCGCCGAACGGCTGCCGACGCACGATCGCCCCGGTGATGCCGCGGTTGACGTAGAGGTTGCCCGCGTCGATGCGCGACAGCCACGTGCCGATCTCCGACGGGTCGAGCGAGTGCAGCCCCGAGGTGAGCCCGTAGTCGACCTCGTTGACGATGTCGATCGCCTCGTCGAGGGTCGACGCGGTCATGATGCCGAGGATCGGGCCGAAGTACTCGGTGCGGTGGAACGCCGACCCACGCTTGACGCCGGCGCGCACGCCCGGGCTCCACAGACGACCGGACTCGTCGAGCTGCCGGGGCTGCACGGCCCAGTTCTGCCCGGGCTCGAGCGTGGTCAGTCCCTCGAGCAACTTGCCCTCGGCCGGCGTGACGACCGGACCCATCTGCGAGGCTGGGTCGGTCGGGTACCCGACGGTCAGCGACGACACCGCGTCGAGGAGCTGCGACCGGAACCGCCGCGACTTCGCGACCGAGCCGACGAGCACCACGAGGGACGCCGCCGAGCACTTCTGCCCCGCGTGCCCGAACGCCGACGCGACGACGTCCTTCACCGCGAGGTCGAGGTCCGCCGACGGCGTGACGATAATCGCGTTCTTGCCCGAGGTCTCGGCGAGGAGCGGCAGGTCCTTGCGGAACGAGCGGAAGAGCGACGCGGTCTCGTACGCACCGGTCAGGATCACCCGGTCGACGAGCGGCGATGCGACGAGCGTCGACCCGAGCGAGTCCTCGGGGACGTCCATGAACGCCAGGACGTCGGCCGGCGCGCCCATCGCGTCGAACGCGGTGGACATCACCGACGCCAGCACGGCGGCGCACCGGGCGGCCGGCGGCGCGGGCTTCAGCACGACGGCGGACCCGGCGGCCAGCGCAGCGAGCGTGGACCCGGCGGGGATCGCCACGGGGAAGTTCCACGGCGGCGCGACGAGCGTCAGCGCGGCCGGCGAGAACGTTGCACCGTCGACCTCGTCGAGCGATGCCGCGAGCTCTCCGTAGAAGTGGGCGAAGTCGATCGCCTCGGAGACCTCGGGATCGGCCTGGTCGATGGTCTTCCCGGTCTCGGACGCCATCACCTCGACGAGGGCAGCGCGGTTCGCCTCGAGGGCGTCGCCGACGGCGTGGAGCACCGCGCCACGCGCCGGACCGGACCAAGTCCCCCAGACGGAACCGGCGGCGCGGACGCGCTCCAGGGCGGACGTGAGTTGCGACTCCGACCCGACCCGAGCCTCCCGGACGGCCGACTCGCCCAGTGTCGACGACGCGACCCGACCGGTGATCGCCGCACCCCATTCGCGCACCGCGGCGACCGACGGGTCGCTGTCCGGCGTGTTCTCGAAGTGGCCGGGCGTCGGACGGCCCACAGCGGCGTACCGGTCCGCGACCCGGTGCGACGAGGGCGCGGCGAGCCCGCCGGGGAGCGACAGCGGCGCCAGGGACGCGCGGAACCGCGACTCCTCGCGCTCGAACAGCGTCGGCGAGGACTGCAGCGAGAACACCGCTGACATGAAGTTGTCCTGCGAGGCGCCTTCTTCGAGTCGGCGGATCAGATACGCGATCGCGACGTCGAACTCACCGGGGTGCACGACCGGCGTGTACAGCAGCAGGGATCCCACCGTGCGACGGACGGCGGCGGCCTGACCCTGCGCCATCCCGAGCAGCATCTCGAACTCGATGCCGTCGCGGACCCCGCGCTGCCCGGCGAGCAGCCAGGCGTGCGCGACGTCGAACAGGTTGTGCCCGGCGACGCCGACCCGCACGTTCGCGATCCGGTCCGGGGTGAGCGCCCAGTCGAGCACCCGCTTGTAGTTCGTGTCGGAGTCCTGCTTGGTGTGCCAGGTGGCGAGCGGCCAGCCGTGCACGGATGCCTCGACCTGCTCCATCGGCAGGTTCGCGCCCTTCACCAGACGCACCTTGATCGCGGCACCGCCACGGGCGCGCCGAGCGGCGGACCACTCCTGCAGCTGCTGCATCGCGGAGAGCGCGTCGGGGAGGTACGCCTGCAGCACGATGCCCGCCTCGAGCCCGAGGAACGCGGGCTCGTCGAGGAGCTTCGTGAAGACCGCGATCGTCAGGTCGAGGTCCTTGAACTCCTCCATGTCGAGGTTGATGAACTTGGCGGGCGACGAGGCCGCGGCCCGAGAGAACAGCGGGCGGAGCTTGTCGACGATGTCGTCCACCGCGTGGTCGAACGCCCACGGCGAGTGCGGGTGCACCGTCGAGGAGACCTTGATAGACACGTAGTCGACGTCGTCCCGCGCGAGCAGCTCGTGCGTGCCGTCGAGGCGCCGGGACGCCTCGCGTTCGCCGAGCACGGCCTCGCCGAGCAGGTTCACGTTGAGCCGGACGCCGTCCTGCTTGATCTTCGCGATGGCCGGACCGAGCTTCGCATCGGTCGCGTCGACGATGAGGTGGCCGACCATGTTCCGCAGCACGCGTCGGGCGATGGGGACGACGACACCCGGGAGGCTCGGTGCCAGTCCGCCACCGATGCGCACCAGTCCGCGGAGCGCGCCGGGCAGGAACCCGGGTGCGTCCGGCGCGATCTGCTGGAGACGGCGTGCGGCGACGCCGAGGTCCTCCGGACGGACGACGCCGTCGACGAAGCCGACGGCGAACGCCAGGCCCTTCGGGTCGGCGAGGACCCCGGCCAGCTGCTTGGCGGACCCGTCGACCGGGTACGTCTCCGCCTCGGCGAGCCACTGTCTGACGAGCGCAACGGACTCGTCGGCGAGGCGGTCGTGGTCGGTCGTGGGCGCAGCGTCGGCGTGCGGCTGGACGTCGGTCATGGCATCAGTGTGCTGCTCCGCGTTTCGGTAGCGGAAGCAACTCTTTCTGATCGGATCCGTTCAGTTCACCTATCCTTTCTGCATGCTCGACGTCCGCCGCCTCGTCCTCCTCCGAGAGCTCTCGATCCGCGGCACCGTCGCGGCCGTCGCCGAGGCGCTGAACTTCACCCCGTCGGCGGTGTCGCAGCAGCTCGCGGTCCTCGAACGGGAAGCCGGCGTCCAGCTCCTCCGCAAGGCGGGACGGCGGCTGCAGCTCACCCCGCAGGCAGAGGTCCTCGTGGCCGCGGCGAGTGACGTCCTCGACACCCTGGAGCGTGCGCAGGCGTCGGTCGAGTCGACGCTGACCACCGTGCAGGGACGCATCCGGGTCGCGGTGTTCCAGTCCGCGGCGCTGGCCCTGATGCCGAACGCCCTGCGGACCATGGCGATCGAGCATCCCGACGTCCGCGTCGAGATGGTGCAGCGCGAGCCGGAGACAGCGCTCGGGGAGACCTGGGCGCGGGACTTCGACATGGTCGTCGCCGAGCAGTACCCCGCGCACGCGGCCCCGCGCTTCCCCGGGCTCGACAGCCGCGACCTGACGACCGACCCCGTGCGGCTCGCACTCCCGCCGGAGGACACGGCGCTCTGGCCGGTGTCGTCCCTCGCCGAGGCCGCCGAACTGCCGTGGGTGATGGAGCCACGAGGGGCCGCATCACGACACTTCGCCGAGCAGACCTGCCGCCGCGCGGGCTTCGAACCCGACGTCCGCTACGAGACCGCCGACCTGCAGGCCCAGATCCGGCTCATCGAGTCCGGGAACGCCGTCGCACTCATGCCCGACCTGGTCTGGGCCGGTCGATCGACGAGCTGCCGCTTGCTCGAGCTCCCCGATCCGGCACGCCGCACGCTCTTCACCGCCCAGCGCATCGCGAGTGCCGAGTCACCGGCGGTCTCGGCGTTCCGCGACGCCCTCGAACGGGCAGCCGCAGCACCGCGTTCCTGAGATGGATGCGGATGCGGAACCCCGCAAGCACCCCCAACCCGGGTCACATTCCGGACAGGCGTGTTCCTGTGAGCGCGCGAATATCAGTACGATCCGACCACGCCTGAGATTCTCGGCGGATTCTTACGATCCGGCACCCGTCCGGACCCGAACACTGGGGGAACCCGTGCACCGCAGCACCTCCGGTGCCCGACGCGCCTGCGCCGTCGGCACCACGATCGCACTCATCGGCCTGACCACCGGCCTCGGCATGGTCACCGCGACCGCCGCGTACGCGGACGACTCGACACCCGCCGTCTCCGCGCAGGTCGACCCGTCGTCGACCGCGACCCCCACCGACGGGTCGACCCCGACGCCGACCGAGACCCCGAGCGCGACGCCGACCGAGTCGACGCCGACCGCTCCGGCGACCGACGAGCCGACGGGCGACTCGACCCCGACGGGCGAGCCGACCGCTCCGGCACCGACGAAGGCCCCGACGAAGCGCTCCGGCGTGTCCGCCCTCGCCGCCGACCCCGTGGCCGCGACGATCGTCGGCGACGCGAAGGTCGGCGTCACCCTCCGTGCCGACTCCCCGCTGACCGGGAAGCTCACGACCGAGTGGTCTCTCGACGACGGTCCGACGGTTTCCTCGCAGACGTCGTACCCGGTCACGAAGGACGACATCGGCAAGACCATCACCGTCGTGATCACCGACGAGGACGGCAACAAGGCGGTCGGCACCACGAAGGCCGTCACCGAGGACGTGGCGTTCGGCGACGAGACGACCGCCGACACTCCCCTCGCGCTCAGCGTGGTCGCCGGCCAGAAGCTCTCGCAGGTCTTCGCCGTCACCGCGGGCAGCGGCACGGTGACCTACAGCGTCGGCTACTCGAACCCCGAGTCCGCGGACCCGACCGACCCGGACGACGCGCCGGAGACGTACCTGCCCGACGGCGTCGTGCTCAACGAGGCGACCGGTGAGCTGTACGGCACCCCGTTCTTCGCCGGCGTCTACGACTTCACCGTCGTCGCCTCGAACAGCTCGTCCACCGCGACCGAGTACGTCGAGGTGACCGTCGAGGCCGGCAAGGCCGTCGGCGTGATGGCGAGCGCGGCCGACCGGAGCAGCGAGGACCTCTTCGGCCCCGGCGTCGAGTCGAACTTCTGGATCATCGACTACGACGGCACGATCACGCAGTTCCACCAGCCCGCCGACTTCGAGCAGGACCCGACGTCCGACACGGTCGGCTCCGTGACGGTCGACCAGGGGAAGTCACTCTGGGTGGACGGCTCCCCCGTCGACGAGTACGGCAACTCGACCATCGACCCCGACGCGGACGAGTACCCGGTCCCGACCATCACGAGCGACCACGCGACGGACCAGATCGCGTACGACGCAGACGAGTTCTCGACCAAGGTCACCTTCCCGCACGCGTCCACCCACGTGCTGACGGTCGCCGAGGACGGGCTCTCCGTCTCCTTCCCTGTCACGGTGAACCCGACCGTGGTGACGGCCCCGGTCGCGGCGGTCACGCCGACGACGGCCAAGGGCCAGCTCGCCTACACCGGCTCGGACGCCACCGACGCCATGCCGTGGGCGCTCGCCATGCTCGCAGCCGGTGCCGGCCTCGTCGGCCTGCGCGCGCTGCGTCGCCGCACCCAGCGCTGATCCGCACCCAGCACTGATCCGCACTCAGCACTGATCCGCACCCAGCACGGATCGGCACAGCGCCGGTCGACCGCCCAGGTCGACCGGCGCTGTCGCGTTCCCGGTCCGGTCGGGAGGCTCCTGCCGGAGTCCGGCAGGAGCCTCCCGTCCGTCCTGTGGACGCGACCGGCGCCGGAGCCGTGAGGGCACACCGGTGCGGCAGCGCACACTCGGAACGGGTCGCCGCGGATGCGGGAGGCCCGGAGCGGGCGGGCCCTCGGCCCGTCCTGGACCAGAGGAGTGCACATGGCAAGCGGAGTCGCAGCAGTGTGGATACCGGTGACCGACATGGACCGGGCGGTGGCCTTCTACCGGGACGCGCTCGGTCTCACCGTGACGAGCCAGGACGCCGACTGGTCGGAGATCGACGCGAACGGCCTGATGATCGGGCTGAACGGCCGCGAACACGCCTCCGGCTCGGTCGACGGCGGCGCGGTGATCACCTTCCAGCCGGACGGCACCATCGACGCCGAGGTCGAGCGTCTGAGCGACGCAGGAGTCGACTTCACGGGCGGCATCTCGGACCACGAATGGGGTCGCATCGCGCCGTTCAAGGACTCGGAGGGCAACGACCTGCAGTTCTACGCTCCGCCGACCGCCTGATGGCCCGCCGGAGGACGGCGGACGTCGATAGCGTTGGCGCATGCCCACGCTGCTCCAGATCGATTCGTCCGCCGACCTCTCCCACTCGCGTTCCCGTGCGCTGACCGCTGCGTTCGCCGACGCCTGGCGCGCTCGGGGTCCGGAGTACACCGTGGTGCACCGGGACCTGCACGCGGCACCGCTCCCGCACCTGGAGAGCTCGGCGCTGCACTGGGCGGCGGCCGACCGGACCGCCGAGGAGTCCGTCGCACCCGAGGCCGAAGCGCTCCGCCAGGAGATCATCGACGAGCTGCTCGACGCCGACGCCGTCGTGGTCGGATCGCCGCTCTACAACTACACGGTGCCGTCGTCGCTCAAGGCCTGGATCGACCGCATCCACGTGCCGGGGGTCCTCGCCCCCGCGTTCGACGGGGACGCACAGCCCCTCGCCGGCAAGCCCGTCGTGACGATCGTCAGCCGCGGGGCGACCTACGACGCCGGCACCCCGACCGAGCACTGGGACCACGGCTCGCCCGTGCTGGAACTCATCCTCGGGAACGCTCTGGGCATGCGCCAGTACCCGATCACCGTGAGCGCCACGCTCGCGGACCGGCTTCCGGCGCTCGCACCGCTGGCCGACCACGCGGCTGCCGAGTTCCACGACGCCAAGACGACACTGGAGCGCCTCGCGACCACCGTCGTCTGACGGGTCAGGCGGGGCGGATCTCGTCGCCCCGCCCGAGCAGGTCGGCGTGGAACGCGGTCTGCGTCAGCGCGCTCGCGAGCAGGAACCCCGTCATCGACTCGATGCCGCCGCTGAACGGCACGCGGGACGCGACCTCGAACAGCGTCGGGGCGTCCAGCGTGTCGAGGGCCTCGGCGACGTGGCGGCTCCGTTCCTCCCGGTGCCGGACGAGCGTCTGCGCGCGGGACACCACGTCGCGGAACCGGTACTCGTGCCCCGGGCACACCTCGAGGTCCGCGTACGGGTCCAGCCGCGCCAACGACGCCAGGTAGTCCCCGAGCGGGTTCGAGTCGGTGCGGCCGCCGAGCCCGATGCCGGAGTTGATCCGCGGCAGCACGTGGTCACCCGTGAACAGCAATCCGTCGGCCTCGTCGAGGAAGCAGAGGTGCCCGGCGGTGTGCCCCGGCGTCCAGAGCGACCGGATCGTCCGACCGGCGATCGGCAGCAGGTCCCCGTCGTCGAGCAGGACGTCGGCGTACGACGGCTCGATCGCGCCGAGCCCGATGTGCCGGCCCACTCCCCACGCCGCGGTGAGGCCGTCGCGCAGCTCGTGCGGCACACCCCACGTGGCGATCTCGGCCTCGTGGGCTGCGGCGTCGTCGCGCTCGTGTTCGAGCGCCCTGACCTCCGCCGCGTGCATCGCGATGGGTGCCCCTGACATCCGTCGGACGGCGGTCGCGGCGCCGAGGTGGTCCGCGTGCAGGTGTGTCACGGCGACCAGGCCCACGTCCTGCACCGACCGGTCGATCGATCGGAGTCCGGCGTCCAGGACGTCGAGCGCGCCGTCGTCGCTCCACCCGGGGTCGATGAGCGCCAGGGAGCCGTCCGTGGCCTCGACGACGTAGACGAGCGTGGCGTCGGGCACGCCGAACCGGAACGGGACGGCGAGCGTCCACACGCCGGGGCGGACCTCCTCGACCGGGGGCAGCACCCCCTCGGCGAGCGCCCGGGCCTGCACGGGGCTGATCGGCGTCGGGGCCGGCGATGCGGGCGGAACGGTCGTCACCCGGCCACCCTAGCGAGGCGAGCGAACGCACCGGGGGTGATCCGAGCCTCCAGGCCGAGCGCGCGACAGCGCGTACACATGACCCATGGAGATCGCACCGATGCTCGCCAAGGCCGTGCCCGAGGTACCGGACCCCGACCGCGTGACGGGCGGCCTCCGGTACGAACCGAAGTGGGACGGGTTCCGGGGCATCGTGACGATCGACGGCGACGACGTCGAGATCGGCAGCCGTGGTGCCAAGCCCCTCACCCGGTACTTCCCCGAGCTGGTCGAGGCGTTCCGCACCCAGTTCGGCGGACGTGACCGCCCGGTGGTCCTCGACGGCGAGGTCGTGCTGCGTGCCGGCGAGCCAGGACACGAGCGGCTCGACTGGGAAGCACTGTCCCAACGCATCCACCCGGCCGAGTCCCGGATCCGGAAGCTCAGCGCCGAGACTCCCGCGCAGTTCGTGGCCTTCGACCTGCTGGCGGCGGACGGCGAGGAACTCGTGGACCTGCCGTTCGACGAGCGGCGTACCCGGCTGGAGGCCCTGGCCGACGAACTCGCCGACCCGCTGTTCGTGACACGGACCACCCTCGACGTGGACCTGGCACGCGAGTGGCTGACGACGTTCGAGGGTGCCGGGCTCGACGGGGTCGTCGCGAAGCCCCGGGCCCGACCCTACGAGCCCGGCAAACGATCGATGTTCAAGGTCAAGCACCACCGGACGGCGGACGTCGTCGCGATCGGGTACCGCGTGCACAAGAGCGGCAGCGGGGTCGGCTCCCTGCTGGTCGGGTTGTACGGGGAGGACGGTGAGCTCCGCCAGGTCGGCGGCGTGTCCGCCTTCTCCGACAAGCGTCGACTCGCGTTGGTCGAGGAGCTCGACCCGGTGGTCCTCCGCGACGCGGACGGGAGGCCCGTGACCGGTGACGGGGAGAAGTCGCGGTTCTCGTCGGGTCGCGACACGT
The DNA here is from genome assembly GCF_049341845.1 of Curtobacterium guangdongense. Classification (NCBI taxonomy): domain Bacteria; kingdom Bacillati; phylum Actinomycetota; class Actinomycetes; order Micrococcales; family Microbacteriaceae; genus Curtobacterium; species Curtobacterium guangdongense. Next base: position 60,670 of record NZ_JBMPIT010000011.1, on the reverse strand, counting down.
CCTTCGTCCGACTGTCGCCGGAGCGCGTGCTGGAGGTCCGGTACGACCAGATGGAGGGTGCGCGGTTCCGGCACACGGTGCAGTTCGAGCGCTGGCGGCCGGACCGCGATGCCCGGTCGTGCGGCTTCGAGCAGCTCGAGGTCCCGGCGGCCTACGACCTGCGGGACGTGCTGTCCTGACGGGTGTTGCCGCTTCGTGATGTCCGATCCCCGAACTAGTTAGCCAAACTAGTAACTTCGTGGAATGATCGGACCACGGCAGCCGACCAGGGGTGCCACCACGGATCGGAGCGGACCGACATGAGCAACGCAACTCTCGTCCGACACACGCAGCGCAGCCCGCTGAGCGAGGTCCGCGAAGCACGTCACCAGCGCATGCTGCAGCTCAGCGCGGTGATCAGCGGCATCGCCGGCGTCACCGCCACCGCGCTCGCTCTCGTCACGATCGGGCTCGGCGCATGATCGTCGACGGCATCAGCGAGGCACACCGCCCCACGTGGTCCAAGCTCGCGCGGTTGCACTCCGCCACGATCGTGCTGCCGATGCACACGACGCGCGTCGAGGACGTGCTCCCGGACGACTCCTCGATCTAGGGCTTCTTCGCTCGGGACGGCTGCACCCGCGGGGGCTCGCCGGGCATCTTCGGGAAGTCGGGTGGGAAGGGCAACTCACCGAGACCGTTCTCCAGGTCACGCTCCCACCACGCCAGGAGCGGCGCGATCGACGCCGACTCCGCGCCCATCGTCTCCCACGGGTCCCCTGTTCCCCGCAGCCGGTCGGGCATCGTCAGCACCGTGAACGCGGTCGGGTCCGCATCCGACAGTTCCTCCCACGTGATCGGTGCCGAGACCGAGGCATGCGCCAGTGCTCGAGGACTGTAGGCACCGGCCATGGTGCGGTCCCGGTTCGCCTGGTTGAAGTCGACGAACACCCGGCTCCCCCGTTCCTCCTTCCACCACGCTGTCGTCACCCGGTCGGGCATCCGCCGTTCGAGTTCGCGTGCCGCGGCGATCACGGCGTGCCGGACGTCCAGGAACTCGTACTCGGGGACGATCGGTGCGAAGACGTGCAACCCGCGGTTCCCGCTCGTCTTGATCCACGCGGTGAGCCCGACCTCGTCGAGGACCTTCCGCAGTTCCTCGGCGACGGGGACGGTGTCGTGGAAGTCGGTGCCGGGCTGCGGGTCGAGGTCGATGCGGAGCTGGTCCGGGTGGTCGCTGTCCGAGGCCTTCGACGCCCACGGGTGGAACACGACGGTGTTCATCTGTGCTGCCCACACCGCCACGGCCGGTTCGTCGAGCACGAGCTGCGGGTGCTGCCGACCGCTCGGGTACGTCACCGTCACGGAGCGGACGTAGTCGGGCGCGCCCTTCGGCGGGTTCTTCGAGAAGAACTGCTCGCCGTCGACACCGCCGGGGAACCGCTGCAGCGACACCGGGCGGTCCCCGTTCGCCCGGACGAATGCTTCCCCGACCGTGACGAGGTAGTTCGCGAGGTCGAGCTTCGTGACGCCGGCGTCCGGCCAGAGCACGCGCGACGGGCTCGTCAGTCGGACCTCCCGGTCGCCGTCGGGCCCCGGAACGGTCAGCGTCGTCGCTTCGCTCGCCATGCAGCGGAACCTACACCGCCGCGCCCCACCCACACCCACACCCCCACACCCGCTCACCCGCGCACCCGCGCACTCGCGCACGTTTGAGGGAACAGAAAACGTCGGGTCGCGCCCGCCGACCCGACGTTTTCTGTTCCCTCGACGGGCGGGGTGGGGGCATGCGGGAGGGGCACGCGGGAGGATGGGGACGTGAGCGCATACCTCGGAGTGGACCTGGCGTGGGGACTCGGGACCGAACGACGAGCTGCGAACGAGACCGGGCTCGCGGCGCTCGACGAGCACGGGAACGTCCTCGACGCCGGGTGGGCCCGTGGCGTGGACGCCGTGAGCGAGTGGGTCGTCGAACACCTCGGCCCACGGACCCTCATCGGCGTGGACGCATCGCTCGTCGTGACGAACCCGACGGGCATCCGCGAGGCCGAGCGGCAGGTCGGACAGCGGTACGGCCGGTGGAAGGTCGCGGCGAACCCGACGAGCCTGGCATCAGCGGCGAGCGCCGGCGCCCGCCTGCTCGACCGGCTCACCGCGCTCGGTGTCGGGTACGTCTCGGACACCGCCGGGATGCACGCGCGGACCACGCCGGTGCTGTTCGAGTGCTACCCGTACACGACGCTCGTCGGGGTCGAGGAGCTCGGCTACGACGACGAACGCCCCCGGTACAAGCGCCTCGACACCAGGATCCCACCCGCGACGGCCAGGGCCCGGCGGGCCGAGGCGTTCGACGACCTCGTACGACGACTCCGCGAGACGCCGCTCGACCCTCCACTCGCCCTCGACTCGCACCCGCTGACGGCCGCGCTCGCAGACCCGTCCGTGCTGCACGGCCCGACGCACAAGCACCGGGAGGATCTGCTCGACGGCGTGCTGTGCGCCTGGACCGCCGCGTTCTGGGACCGGCACGGCGACCAACGGGTGCAGGTGCTGGGAGGTGACCCGAGCCTCCCGTCCGACCCGGTCGACGAGGCGGGCCGGAAGCCGGTGGTCGTGGCGCCCGCCCGTGAGTCGCAACGGCGCCCGCGGCTAGGGTTGCAGTCGTGAGCACGACGACCGAACCGCTGCGCATCGGGCTCGTCTCGCTGCACACCTCCCCCGGCGACGAACCGGGTTCCGGCGAGGTCGGCGGCATGAACGTCGTCGTCCGGCACCAGGCGGAGGCCCTGGCCGACCGCGGTCACCACGTCGACATCATCACTCGCCGCTCGGCCCCCGCGCAGCCGGACTCGGTCTCGCTCGTGCCCGGTGTCTGCCTGCGGTTCCTGTCCGCCGGGCCGGCCGAACCCGTGCCGAAGGGCGAGCACGACGCGTTCATCGAGCCGTTCCGGCACGGACTCGAGGCCCTCGGGCCGTTCGACGTGTTGCACTCGCACCACTGGTTCTCCGGCGCGGCCGCCCTGCCCCTCGCCCGCGACCGCGACATCCCGCACGTGCAGTCCTTCCACTCCATCGCTGCCGACTCCGCGACCCCGCTGTCGGAGGGCGAACGTCCGGAGTCCGCGGGTCGCATGGCCGGCGAAGCGATGCTCGCACGTGAGTCCGACGCGGTCGTCGTCGTCAGCGAGTCCGAGGCCGAGACCGTCCGCACCCGACTCGGCGGCGATCCCGACCGCCTGTGGATCGTGCCGCCGGGCGTCGACGGCTCGGTGTTCCGACCGGCTGCCGCCGGCGCCCGCCGCGCCGACGTCCCGTACGTGGTCGCCGCAGCACGCGTCCAGCCGCTCAAGGGACTGGACCTGGCGATCGAGGCGATCGCGGGCATCAGCCAGGAGGCCCGCCCCACCCTCGTCATCGCCGGGGACTCCTCGAGCGAAGCGGGCGACTACCTCGCCGAACTGCGTCGGCTCGCGGCCGCGCACGGCATCGCCGACCGCGTCACCTTCATCGGACCGCAGTCCAGGGCCGACCTGGCGTTCCTGTTCCGCGGCGCGGCAGCCGTGCTGGTCCCGTCGCACTCGGAGACGTACGGCCTCGTCGCGCTCGAGGGATCCGCGTCCGGCGTGCCCGTCGTGGCCGCCGCCGCGGGTGGGCTCCGCGAGGCCGTGCTCGACGGGGAGACCGGCGTCGTGCTGGAGTCCCGTGCGCCAGAGGTCTGGGCCGCGGAGATCGAGCGCATCCTGACCGAGCCGTCGTACGCCGCCGAGCTGTCGGCAGCGGGACGCGAACACGCGGAGCACCTGAGCTGGGAACGTTCGGCCGCCGGGCTCGAGCAGGTCTACCGGCGGGTCCTCGGTCGATCGTGACCGCACCGGACCTCGACGGCTTCTGGGCTGCGCTCGACGCGGTGCCGCTGGCGGACGACGCCGAGGCGCTCTACGACGTCCGCGCTACGGAGGGGCGACTGCGCCGGGCGAACCTGTCGCGGTACCTGTCCGCCGTCGGCACGGGCGCGGACACGTTGCTCGTCGCCGAAGCCCCGGGATGGCGCGGCATGACGAACACCGGGGTGCCGTTCACGAGCGTCCGCGAACTCGGTCCGTCGTACCTGATGCCGCCCGAGCCGACCGCGCCGTGGGAGGCATCGTCGCGGGTCGTGCACGCAGCACTCCAGGACTGGAGCGGACCGCTCCCCGTCGCGTGGGCGATCTTCCCGCACCACCCGTTCGTCGCACCCGACCGGCTGACGAACCGCACGCCGCGTCCGGCCGAGGTCCGCGACGGGGCGCCCGTCGCGCTCGCGCTCATCGAGGCGCTCCGGGCGTCTCGGGTGATCGCCGTCGGGCGGAAGGCCCAGGGGGCGCTCGCGCTCGCCGGCATCGACGCGATCGCGGTCCGGCACCCGGCGCAGGGCGGTGCGACGCAGTTCACGGAGCAGCTCGCCGCGCTGAACCGCTGACGGCCGGCCCGCCCGCCTTCTCCGCGAGACGCCGCCGAACCCGCGAGACGCCGCCGAAATCGACGGCGTCGCGGCGTTTTCGGGGTGTCTCGGCGCCGGCGGGACGTCAGGCGGACTGGACCTCGACGCCCTTCGCGGCGAGGGCGTCCGCCACGTGGGCGGGGAGCCGCGTCGTCGCGTAGACGGTCGTGAGCGCAGGGAGCTCGAGCAGGTCGTCCCAGTTCTGCGGGTCGTACCGGTCGTCGGAGCCGTCCCACCCGGGGTGCACGTCCTGGAGGATCTCGAGGTCCGGGTCGAACGTGACCTCGGTGACGAGGGACAGGTGCGACGGGAGCAGGTCGACGTCGTCGTAGTACTCGCGGGCACGGTCGTCCTGCCCCTCGACGTCGAGGTCCTCCTCGGTCTCGTCAGCGGACTCCCCGTCGTACGACTCGATGACGTCGAGGTCGTAGCAGAGCACGTCGAGCACGAGCAGCTTCGTGTTGAAGTCGGCGAACTCGACGGGTTCCTCGGTGGTGTTCGACTCCTCGTACATGGTGCGCAGCGTATCCGTGCGGTCCACTCGCTGCCCGGTTTCGAGCAGGACACGTTCGTGTTGCGATCGGCGGGGAGAACCCTGTGAAGCCGGACAGGATGCTGTCCTCCAGAAGAGGGTGGTGCATGACCACCACGAACACCGAGACCCCGAAGCAGGAGCAGCCTGAGCTCCGTCGGGTCATCGGCCCCAAACTCCTGCTGTTGTTCATCGTCGGGGACATCCTCGGCACGGGCGTCTACGCCCTCACCGGTCAGGTCGCGGCCGAGGTCGGCGGAGCAGCGTGGCTCCCCTTCCTCATCGCGTTCGCCGTCGCCCTGCTCACCGCGTTCTCGTACCTGGAGCTCGTGACGAAGTACCCGCAGACCGCGGGAGCCGCGCTGTACGTGCACAAGGCGTTCGGCATCCACTTCGTCACGTTCATCGTCACCTTCATCGTGATGTGCTCGGGGATCACCTCGGCGTCGACGGCATCCCGCGCGTTCGCGGCGAACCTCGGTGCCGGCTTCGGGCTCGAACTGCCGAACGTGGTCGTGATGCTCATCGGCATGGGCTTCATGCTGCTGGTGATGGCGGTCAACTTCCGCGGTGTCAGCGAGAGCGTGAAGACCAACGTGGTGCTGACGCTCGTCGAGCTCAGCGGTCTCGTCATGGTGATCATGATCGGGTTCTGGGCCATCGCCGGGGGCAACGCGGACTTCTCGCGCGTGGTCATGTTCGACACCCCCGAGGACAAGGGCCTGCTGCTGTCGGTGTCGACCGCGACGTCGTTGGCCTTCTTCGCCATGGTCGGGTTCGAGGACTCCGTGAACATGGCCGAGGAGACGAAGGACCCGTCCCGGATCTTCCCGAAGGTGATGTTGACCGGCCTCGGGATCACCGCCGTGATCTACGTGCTCGTGTCGATCTGCGCCGTCGCGGTCGTGCCGATCGGGCAGCTCGCCGGCAACGAGACGCCCCTCGTCACCGTCGTCCAGACCGCCGCGCCGGACTTCCCGATCGCGGACCTGCTGCCCTTCATCTCGATGTTCGCCGTCGCCAACACCGCCCTGATCAACATGATGATGGCGTCCCGGTTGCTGTACGGCATGAGCAAGCAGGGCGTCCTGCCCGGCTTCCTGTCGAAGGTCTCCCCGACCCGTCGCACCCCGTCCACCGCGATCGTCTTCACGACGCTCATCTCGCTGGCACTGATCGGCTGGGTCTCGCTCAGCCCGGACTCCCCCATCGTCGTCGTGCTCGGCGGCACCACGTCCCTGTTGCTGCTCTCGGTGTTCGCCGTCGTGAACCTGTCCGTGCTGGTGCTGCGCCGCGACAAGGTCGGGCACAAGCACTTCCGAGCCGGTGTCGTGATCCCGGTCATCGGTGTCGTCACGTGTCTGTGGCTCGTCCTGCCGTTCTCGTCCGGACGTGACATCGAGCAGTACCAGATCGCCGGTGCGCTGCTGGCGCTCGGGATCCTGCTGTGGATCGTGACGTGGTTCACGCACGGCAGGAAGCAGGCGGACAAGGCGCCGACGGGCCTCGTCACGGAGCCGACGAGCGTGGTCCGCGACGGAGCGCAGGGCGGCTCGCACGAGGGAGACCACCGGAACTGACCCGAATTGGGGCGGGCACGAGGGCGGCGCTTCCCAGGTCGCCCTCGTACCCTTGTTCAGGCACCCGGACGAGAGGACCCCCGCATGCACCGCGTCGGCATCACCCTGGCGTCCGTGTTCGGTGCTGGGATCGTCGCCGTCGGGATCGGTGTCGTCGTGCTCGTGGTCATCGCGGTGAACTCCCTGTCCGGCATCGGTGGCTCGTCGTCCACGCCGCGAGCCGTCACCTGCCCGGCCGCCGCCACGAAGACCGTCGGCGGCATCGCGGTGCCCGAGGGACCGGTCGCCGGCTACTGCCAGGACCGGCTCGTCAACGCCGCGTCCGTGATCGAGGCCGCACGCGCGCTCGGCATCGGCCCGCACACGCAGGCTGTCGGCGTGATGACCGCGATCGGCGAGTCCGGGCTGCAGAACCTGGACCACGGCGACGCCGTCGGGCCCGACAGCCGCGGACTGTTCCAGCAGCGGGACAACGGCGCATGGGGCACGTACGAGCAGCGGATGGACCCGTACACCGCGGCGTCGATGTTCTACGCGAAGCTCGTGAAGGTCCCGGGCTGGAAGACGATGACGCCGACCCAGATGGCGCACGCGGTGCAGGTGAACGCCGACCCGGACCACTACGCGAAGTTCTGGCCGACGGCGAAGCAGGTCGTCGAGGGTCTGACGGGCGAGACCGTCCCCGACACCGCACCGCAGGGCTGACCCAGGGCGCAGCACCGGGACCGCCGGCACCACCGCTGTCACGCGGCGGCCTCGGTCACCTCGTCCTCGTCGAGCTCCACGAACGCCGCGCCGCCGTCGTGCACCACGACCTGCCCGCGGACCCGGACACGGTGTTCGTCGAGCGTGCACGCCATCGCGTCGACCCACTCCCAGTCGACCGGGTACAGGTGCAGGGCACCCGGCCGTTCCCAGGCCAGGACCACCTCGGCCGCGCCGACCTGTTCGACGATGTCCGCAACGAGGGCGCCGAAGTCCTCGACGTGGTCGTCCGGTTGGTACGGCAGGTCCCCGATGGGGATGACGAATCGGATCGGCACGGCATCGGCGCCGAGGAACAGCACCCAGCACTGTCGGCGGTGCGGGCGTTCGAGGAGCGCGACGACGAGGTCGACGACGTCGTCATCGGTACGGACTGCGGTTCGCTCGAGTCGGTCGAGCACGTCGGTGTCTGGCATGGCTCAACGCTCGCGGAACGAGCCCCGTGCAGGGCGCCAGGATCGGACCCGGTGGACGGACCGAGCAGAACGACCCCCTGTGGAGGAACCGGTTCAGATCCCGTGGGAGATGGCGCTGTCCACCAGCAGCAGCGCCGCGAAGAACGCCGCGACGACCGCCGCCAAGCCGATCACCGCGATCGGCCACGCCAACCGTCGGCGAACCATCCGCAGCACCGAGAAGACGATCGCGAGCACCAGGACCAACGCGACCGCGACCGGCCCGGCGTAGACCACGACCCCGCCGAGCGTCTCGTCACACCGGTTCCCCGGTGCGGTGCACGAGTGGAACGCGAGCGAGAGGAACACGATCCCCCACCCCGCGACCACCGCAGCCGCCGTCGCGATGGTGAGGACGGCGATGGTGGCGACCATGTCCGCGACGCGGCGCCCACCCGTCAACCGGTGCCGAGCCTCCAGTCCGGACGGGAGTCCGGGCGGAACCGCACCGGACTGCACGCGCGCAGCCATCACGACCGCTGACGCGACCCGCCGCGCGTGGACCACAGCGCGGCGGCGACCAGCAGCGGCTGGCCGAAGAGACGGGCGATGCGCTTCTCGTCGGAGTCGAGGCCGAAGCCGTCCCGACGGTTCAGCCACTGCGCGATGTTCCCCGGGAAGACCGCGACGAAGAAGAGCGCGACGACCGTCCCGACGAGCCGACGACGGCGCGAGGCCAGCACCAGCGCCGAACCCAGACCGATCTCCGCGACGCCGGATGCCAGGACGGTGGTGTCCTCGTCGATCGGCACGAACTCGGGGACCTGCGCGCGGAACTCCTGCCGGGCGAAGGTGAGGTGGGACGTGCCGGCGAACACCAGCGCGAGACCGAGCAGGACACGGACGAACGAACGCATGCACCCAGCATGCCCGTGTCGGTGGCCGGACGCCCGGTGCTGCCCCCTGAACCGGCGTCTCCCGGACATCCGCGAGCCCGGGTACGGTCAGCACATGGCTGCACGCACCCGCGATCAGGAGCCACCAGCCGCCCCGGCGTTCGTCGCCGTGGTCCTCGGCCTCGTCACCGCCTACCTCGGCGTCGTCATCCCCGCCGAGTCGATGGTCCGTCACGTGGTGCTGTGCGCCGTGTTCGGCATCGTGGCGGTCCTCAGCGGGTGGCGGGCGATCGCCATCGCCGGCAGGCGGATCGGCCCACGCGTCTGGGCGTGGGTCGGCATCGTGATCGGTGGCGCCGGTCTCGTCTCCCTCGTCTGGCAGATGCTGGCCATGGCCACCAACGGCGCAGTCCCGCCGCCACCCTGGGCTCCGTACCTGGCCGGCTGACGGCCTGGAGGCTCGTGGCGGGCCCGCGAGGAGCCTCCCGTCCGCCGTCCGCGCACCGTGACCGCCCCCGGCGGGCCGGGCGCGCAGTGCGCGCGCAGGAGCGCCGCAGGGTGCAGAGTGGCCGGGTGACAACGACGCCGCAGCCCTCGCTCTTCCGCCGCAAGCCGATCGACCAGATCGACGACGAAACAGGGGGCGAGGACGGCCTGAAACGCCACCTCGGCCTCTGGCAGCTCACCGCCATCGGCATCGGCGGCATCATCGGCGCGGGCATCTTCACCCTCGCCGGCACCGTCGCGCACGGCATCGCGGGTCCGGCGGTGCTCATCTCGTTCCTCGTCGCGGGGGTCGCGAGCGCCGCCGCGGCGCTGTCGTACGCGGAGTTCGCGGGGATGATCCCGAAGGCCGGCAGCGCCTACACCTACGGGTACGCCGTCCTCGGCGAGATCGTCGGGTGGTTCATCGGCTGGGACCTGCTGCTCGAGTACACCGCGATCGTGGCGGTGGTCGCGATCGGCATCTCCGGCTACGTCGGGTTCCTGGTCGGACAGTTCGGCATCGACCTGCCCGCGTGGATGCTCGGCGCACCGGGCACCGGAGACGGCCACGTGATCGACGTGTTCGCGATCATCCTCTGCCTGCTCACCGCGTTCGTGCTGACCCGCGGCATCCGGAGCGCCGCCCGGTTCGAGTTCGTCGCCGTCGGCATCAAGGTCCTGCTCGTGGTGCTCATCGTCGTGCTCGGCGTGTTCCACATCAACAGCGCCAACTACTCGCCCTACTTCCCGTTCGGCTTCGGCGGCGTGATGACCGGCGCCGCGACGGTGTTCTTCGCGGTGTTCGGCTACGACGCGATGTCCACCGCCGCCGAGGAGTCGAAGGACGCCCGCAAGCACATGCCGAAGGCGATCCTGCTGTCCCTGGCGATCTCGATGGTGCTCTACGTGCTCGCGACCCTGGTGCTCACCGGCATGCAGAAGTACACGGACATCGACCCCGCCTCCGGGTTCTCGTCGGCGTTCGCATCCGTCGGGCTCGGCGGCGTCGCGAACATCATCGCCATCGGCGCGATCGTCGGCATCGTGACGGTGCTCGTGACGTTCATGCTCGGCGCCTCACGCGTGTGGTTCTCGATGAGCCGCGACGGCCTGATGCCGAAGTGGTTCTCGAAGACCGACCCGAAGCGCCACGTCCCGACCCGCGTCACGTGGATCCTCGGCATCGCGTCGGCGGTCCTCGCCGGGGTCCTGCCGATCGGCGTCGTCGCGGAGCTGACGAACATCGGCATCCTGCTCGCCTTCGTCGTGGTCTGCACCGCCGTCGTCGTGCTCCGCTACACCCAGCCGGACCTGCCGCGGCAGTTCACGCTGCCGCTGATGCCGATCGTCCCGATCATCGGCGTCATCGCGTCACTGTGGCTCGTCACGTTCCTGCAGTGGGAGACCTGGGTGCGGTTCGCGGTGTGGTTCGCGATCGGGCTGGGGGTGTACTTCGGCTACAGCCGCAAGCACAGCAAGCTCGCGGGATCCGAGGCTCCCACGAGCCGGTAGTCCGCAATTCGTCCGCAGGATCCGCCAACCGACCCAAACGGTCGGTGTCCCGGTGACTGTTGCCGCTGACGACGCGGTTGCAGTTGACGACTCCGACGCCAACGCGGTCAACTGATCGCATGTCCTCAGCCGCGAACGTCGATCTCGCGTACACGAACGAGTTCCTCGAACGGACGCACGAACGGTTCGACCGTGATGAGTTGTTCGGTGGTCGTTTCGGATGGGTCGCTGGGCGGGCGTACCGGGAGGATGTTGCGATCCTGCTGTTCCGTGACACTCGTGACGGAGTTGTTCACGGGATGCGGTGGAACTTGGCAGAATTCAGCCCGCTGTTCGATCCGAACTCACCGGCAGACCTCGCGGAGACTGTCTGGGTGAATGAGATCAACGACCCCTCCGGGCCCGGAGAGGTCCGACACGTCGATTGGGCGAACGGACTGATCGATGACCCGGAGAGCGTGCGCTGGCTCGACTAGCTCGGCGCCTGCGCTCGGAGCAGGAACAGACCCTCATCGGCGACATCGCTGGTCAGCTGGTCGCGAATCGCAAGCCGAGCTCGCGCAGCGGTAGCCGTCAGCGTCGGTGCTTGCCCGCCGCTGCCGTCGGATCGGCCAGCGGGTGGTTCCGGAACCAACGGAGCAGCTCGCGCGCTCGGCTCTGGTCGGCGCTCGAGTCCCCCGCGCCGAGGAACGAGCTGAACCCATCCGGCAACGCTGACGACTCGTCGCGGTCGAACGCCATGGTCCACTCCGGGAAGCGCCGCGTGTGGATCGACTCCTCGACGAGCAGGGAGACGTCGTGGTGCCGATCGTCCTCGAGGATCCGCCGGTACGTCGCCATCACGGCGTCGTACGGCCCCTCGAGGAGCTGCATGAACCGACCGGCGCGGTAGACCAGGAGGCCGGAGAGACCGTCGCCGGTGTTCCGCTCCCGCGCGTACGACAGGACCGCCCCCAGCTCGTCGTCGTCGAAGCGCTCGCGAGCAGAGCTCATGTAGACCAGTGAATGCAGCATCGTGCCTCCGAGCATGCCCTGCCGACGCCGCCGTTGACAGCCCCTGTCCGGGTGGCTGTGCGCCATCGGCTCCGACCGCGGGAGTCAGTGGTAGCTGGCACGATGGACCCGTGCCAGCCGCCCCGATGATCGACGCCGTCGACGTCATCCGATTCGTCGGGCCGCAGACCTTCGGTCGCGCGCGGGACATCGTCCGCCGCGGGCTCGTCGACGACGCCACCTGGCACGACGACGGCACGATCACCGGGGTCGTGGCCGGCTCCGCCGACGAACCGTACGAGGTCCACGTCGACACCACCGCCGCACGCGGCGAATTCGTCCGCCCCGTCCGGTCCCGCTGCGCGTGCCCGATCGGCGGCGAGTGCAAGCACGTCGCCGCCGCGCTCCTCACCATCAACGCCCGTGCCGTGGCCGCGCACGCCGGCCCACGACCGGAAGAACCGGCTCCGCCGGCCCCGGACTGGAGGCACGAGGTCGCCCGCCTCGCCGGCGACACCCCGCCACCGGTCACGTCCACCACCTCGACCCCGCTGGGGCTGCAGTTCGAGCTCCGCGACGCGGTGCCCGCCCGCATGGCTGCGCGCGCTCGATCGGCCGGTCGGGCGCTCCCGACGGCGTCCCGGTCGGTACGCCTCGGCGTCCGACCCGTGACCCGCAGCGATGCCGGCAACTGGGTGCGTGGGCAGCTCACCTGGGGCACGCTCCCGTACTCGATGAACCGGCTCGGCCTCGGCGCCGAACAACACGCGTGGTTCCTGCAGTTCGCCGCCCTGCACCGTGCGGGAGCCCTCGCCGGGCTCCCCGGGGAGAGCGACTGGATCCACCTCGACGACTTCCAGAGCCCGCTCCTCTGGCCATTGCTGCGACAAGCTCCGTCGCTCGGCGTCGCGTTCGTGACCGGGAAGCGCGAGGGGGGCGCCATGCTCGGCACCGAAGCCCGCGTCCTGCTCGACGTCGCTCGCTCGGACGCCGGGCTCGTGATCGGCACCAGCGCCGTGCTCGACGGCCGCCCCGTGGTGGACGGCGCCGCTCGGCTCATCGGCGACCACGGGCTCTACGTCTTCCGCGAGTCTCCGGAGTTCCGCGTCGAGCTCGCTCCGACGCCGGAGCCCGTGCCCGAGGACCAGCGGCGCATGCTCGTCGAGGGCACCCGGATCCAGGTCCCCGCGGCCGAGGTCTCCGAGTTCCTGGCGGACTGGTCACCACGACTCCGTGGCGCACTCGGGCTGGTCAGCTCGGACGGCTCGATCGAGCTCCCCGAGCGGACTCCCCCGGAACTCGTGCTCACCGTCACGTTCGAACCGGCCCGCGCGCCGCGGACCGACGACGTCGCACACCTGCAGTGGCGCTGGCACGTCGACGGCCGGAAGGACCCGGTGTCGATGCACGGGCCGCTGCCGGACCTGACCGGTGTCCGCGCCGCCGACGACGCGGCGGAGTCGCTGGACTGGTTCGTCGACGGCACGGTCGAGGGCGCAGACGTCGCGGTGCTCGCGAACGAGCTCCTCCCCGCGCTCCCCGACCACGGCGTGCGGGTCGTCGTGCAGGGCGAGCGCCTCGACTACGAACGGCTGACCGGCAAGCCGAACATCCGCGTCACGACGATGCCGTCCGACAAGCACGACTGGTTCGACCTCGGGATCATCGTCAGCGTCAAGGGCAAGGAGATCCCGTTCACGCCGCTCCTGACCGCGCTCGCGAGCAGGCAGCGGCGGCTCAAGCTCGTCGACAACTCGTACCTGTCGCTCGCGGACCCGGCGTTCGACCGGCTGAAGGAGCTCATCGACGAAGCCCGGGACCAGAACGAGTGGGAGCCGTCGCAGCCGATGACGGTCACGCCCCTGCAGGCCGGGCTGTGGTCCGAGTTCGACCAGCTCGCCGACGAGACCGACCACGACGAACGGTGGACGGCCATGGCGTCGCGGCTCCTCGACGCGTCTCCGCCCGGCGACGTCGCCGTGCCGGACACCGTCCACGCCGATCTGCGGCCGTACCAGCTGTCCGGGTACGCCTGGCTGTCGTTCCTCGTGTCGAACGGCATCGGCGGGGTGCTCGCCGACGACATGGGACTCGGCAAGACCCTGCAGGCGCTCGCGATGATCGCCGCACGCAGGGGTACCGAGCCCGACGCCCCACCGTTCCTCGTCGTCGCACCGACCTCGGTCGTCGGGAACTGGGCGGGGGAGGCAGCACGGTTCGTCCCGTCACTGCGGGTCGCCACGATCGAGACGACCTCGTTGAAGGACCCCGCACTCGTCGCCAGGACCGCGGCGGCATCGGACGTCGTCGTGACCTCCTACGCGCTGCTCCGACTCGACGCCCGTGCCTACACGGACCTGCCGTGGTCGGCGCTGCTCCTCGACGAGGCGCAGTTCGTGAAGAACCCGCAGTCGCAGACGCACCGGGCGGCCGCCGAACTGCAGGCTCCCGTGAAGATCGCGATCACCGGCACCCCGCTCGAGAACGGGCTGACCGACCTGTGGGCGCTGTTCTCGATCGTCGCGCCCGGGCTGCTGTCGTCGTGGACGCGGTTCGGCGACGACTACGTGAAGCCCCTCGCCTCCCCCGACCTCCGTGGCGCCGCGCGGCAGGAGCTCACCGCACGCCTGCGCCGTCGTATCCGTCCGCTCATGCTGCGGCGGACGAAGGAGAGCGTCGCCGCCGATCTCCCGCCGAAGCAGGAGCAGGTCGTCCGGGTCACGCTCGACCCGGCGCACCGGGACGTCTACGAACGCACGCTCAACCGGGAGCGCCTCAAGGTGCTCGACCTCATCGACGACCTCGACCGCAACCGGATGATCGTGTTCCGGTCCCTCACACTGCTCCGGATGCTCGCGCTCTCGCCCGCGCTGGTGTCCGGGGAGTCCGAGGACATCCCGTCCGCCAAGCTCGAGCTGCTGCTCGACGAACTGGAGCAGCTCGCGGCAGAGGGCCGTCGGGCACTCGTGTTCAGCCAGTTCACGTCGTTCCTCCGCATGGTGTCCACGGCCCTCGACGACCGCGGCATCGGGTACGAGTACCTCGACGGCTCGACGCGGGCCCGCACGAAGGTGATCGACCGCTTCCGGAACGGCACCGCCCCGGCGTTCCTCATCTCGCTCAAGGCCGGCGGCTTCGGGCTGACCCTCACCGAGGCGGACACCGTGTTCGTCCTCGACCCGTGGTGGAACCCCGCTGCCGAATCACAGGCCGTCGACCGGACCCACCGCATCGGGCAGACCCGGTCGGTGAACGTCAACCGCCTCATCGCCGAGGACACCATCGAGGAGAAGGTCCTCGCACTCGCGGCCCGCAAGGCCCAGCTGTTCGCCACGATGATCGACGACGACGCCCTGTTCGCCGACGACCTGACGGCCGAGGACATCCGCTCGCTCCTCACCTGATCGGACGTGGCACGGTCAGCCGAGTGACGCGGTCCACTCAGCCGTGGTGACCACGTCGGCCTGGCGCGGGAATACCTTCTCGAGCAGCACCCGGTGCACCTCCGGGTCGGAGTCGATGCACGCATCCGACAGCACCGTCAGCCCGAAGTCCAGGTCGGCCGCCTGCCGCACCGTCGACAGCACGACGCCGCTCGTGGCGATGCCGCAGAGCACCAGGTCCCGGACGTCGAGGCCGCGCAGGAGCACGTCGAGGTCGGAACCCGCGAACGCACTCACGCGCAACTTCGTCACCACGATGTCGTCGCCGCCGACCCCGAACGCCGGGTGGATCTCGGTCGCGTCCGGTGATTGCTGCGCCATCCGCGACGCCATGCTCCCGAACATCTTGTTCGTCGCCGCGGCCTCTGGCGCACCGGGTCGGAACGCGACGCGGACGAACAGCACCGGGATCTTCCGCTCCCGCGCCGCCGACACCGCGGCGGTCGCGGCGGCGAGTCCCTCGTCGGTGCCGAGGCGCTCGACGATGCCGTTCTGGTAGTCCATGACGAGGAGTGCGGTGTTCACTCCGCCGACGCTACCTCCCGAGTCCGTCGATGCGGTCGACCTCGTCGTCGGTGAGCTCGACGCGGGCGCCGGCGGCGTTCGAGGCGATGCGCTCCGGCTGGGAGGACTTCGGGATGACGACGAAGCCGTGTGCCACGTGCCAGGCCACGATGACCTGCGCCGTGTCGACGTCGTGCGCCTCGGCGATGGAGACCAGCGTCGGGTCCTGCAGGTTGCTCGCCTTGAAGGGGCTGTACCCCTCGAGCACCACGCCGCGGTCGCGCAGCCCGTCGGCCACGGTCCGGTCGAACTCGGCCGGGCTCCACTTGATCTGGTTCACGGCCGGGGTGACACCGGTCGCCTCGGTGAGCTCGTCGATCTGGGCGAGCGAGTAGTTGCTCACCCCGACGGCCCTCGTCAGGCCGTCCTGTTGCGCCTGCACGACCTGCTCCCAGACGTCCGGTCGCGCCTCGCCGTTCGGCGGCCAGTGCACGAGCCAGAGGTCGAGGTGGTCGAGTCCGAGCTGGTCGAGGCTCTCCTCGATCGTCGCGCGGACACGGTCGGCGTTGTCCGGCGGGAGCTTCGTCGTGACGAAGACGTCATCGCGGGCGAGCCCGGAGGCCGCGACGGCCTTCCCCACACCACGCTGGTTGCTGTAGCCGGTCGCCGTGTCGATGTGCCGGTAGCCGGCCTCGAGTGCTGCGTGTACCGCGGCGGGAGCGTCGGCGTCGGCGATCTGCCAGGTCCCGAAGCCGAGGAGCGGCATCGCTCCGCCGGTCACCGGTACGGACGGTTCTGCGAAATCGGTCATGCCATCGTGTCTACGCGGCGATGTCGGACGCTGCCACCAGGATCGAGGGACACACCACCGAGCACCACCTGGAGCACCACCCACCATGCCGTCACGTCGACGCCGCAGGACCCGCCTGACCCTGACCTCCGCACTGATCGCCCTCGGCATCGCCGTCGTCGGGTACGCCCTCCACACCACGGACGTCCGGCCGACCGAGGCGGACGCGGCACCCACGGCCACCGCGTCCGTCGGCGCGAGCCCGGTCGGCGGACCGACGAACTCGCCGACCGCAGCGAGCGCGCCGGAGCCGAGCCGAGCCTCCAGTCCGGCCGACGTGGCGCGTTCGCGCGCCCTGCTGGCGGCCCTCCCCGTCAAGGGGAAGGCTCCGGCGACCGGGTACGACCGCACGGCGGACTTCGGCACCGCCTGGCTGGACGTCGACCACAACGGGTGCGACACCCGGAACGACGTCCTCGCACGCGACCTGACCGCGATCACCAAGCGCGGCCCGTGCACGGTCACGAGCGGCGAACTCGTCTCCCCGTACACGGGCGGGACGATCGACTTCGTGCGCGGCGACGCCACCTCGACCGCGGTCCAGATCGACCACGTCGTCGCGCTCGAGAACGCGTGGACCACCGGCGCGCAGCAGCTGCCGCAGGCCGAGCGAGAAGCTCTGGCGAACGACCCGGAGAACCTCTTCGCCGTCGACCAGCACTCGAACGCGCAGAAGCGCTCCGGCGACGCCGCGACCTGGTTACCGGCGAACACCGCGTTCCGCTGCACCTACGTGGAGCACCAGATCACGGTGAAGACGACGTACCGCCTGTGGGTCGTCCCCGCGGAGCGCGACGCCATGTCTCGCGTGCTGCAGCAGTGCTGACGTCAAGACGACAGGTGTAGCGTAAGTCTGAGCCGATGCACACGCATCCACTTCATCGTCGAAGACCGCAGGAGGCCTCCCCATGTCCGAACGTTTCACCGACCGCGTCGTCCTCATCACCGGCGGCGGCTCCGGTCTCGGCCGCGCGACCGCCGTCCGCCTGGCGTCCGAGGGCGCGAAGCTCTCCCTCGTCGACGTCTCCGAGCAGGGCCTCGAGGCGACCAAGGCCGCCGTGCTCGACGCGACCCCCGACGCCGAGGTCCTCACCACCGTCGCCGACGTCTCCGACGAAGCCCAGGTCGAGGCGTACGTCGCCGCGACCACCGAGCGCTTCGGCCGCATCGACGGCTTCTTCAACAACGCCGGCATCGAGGGCAAGCAGAACCCCACTGAGTCCTTCACCGCAGCCGAGTTCGACAAGGTCGTGTCGATCAACCTCCGCGGCGTCTTCCTCGGTCTCGAGAAGGTCCTCGCCGTGATGCGCGAACAGGGCTCCGGCAAGGTCGTCAACACCGCCAGCGTCGGCGGCATCCGCGGCGTCGGCAACCAGTCCGGCTACGCGGCCGCCAAGCACGGCGTCGTCGGGCTCACCCGCAACTCCGCGGTCGAGTACGGGCAGTACGGGATCAGCATCAACGCGATCGCACCCGGTGCCATCTGGACGCCGATGGTCGAGAACTCGATGAAGCAGATCGACCCGGAGAACCCGCGCAAGGCCGCCGAGGAGTTCATCCAGGTCAACCCCACCAAGCGGTACGGCGAGGCCCCGGAGATCGCCGCGGTGGTCGCGTTCCTGCTCTCGGACGACGCCAGCTACGTCAACGCCGCGATCGTCCCGATCGACGGCGGACAGTCCGCCAAGTACTGAACGCGGTCAGCGCCTGGAGGCTCGCCCCGACTCAGCCACGAGTGGCACGATGCTGACATGGCTGAGCAACTCACCGTCCCGCAGGCGTTCGCACTGCTCCAGATCGAAGCCGACGGCAAACGCGCCGTCGACGGCCAACGCCTCGACACCGGTCTCGCGGGCGCGGTCCTGGCGGACCTCGCGCTCCGCGGGGCGGTGTCGCTCGAGGGCAAGGAGGTCCGTGTCGTGGACGGCGCCGCCACCGGTGACCCGGTCCTGGACGGGGTCATGGGCACGATCGCGGCTGCGGGTTCCTCCCGCAAGGCGAAGTGGTGGGTGGCGAAGCTCGGCAAACGGCAGCTCCGCGACGACGTCCTCTCCGGCCTGGTGACGCAGGGACTGCTCTCGACCGAACAGCGGTACACCCTCGGGATCTTCGCCTCGACTGCGTACCCCGAACGCGACGGCGCACCGGAGGCCTTGGTCCGTTCGGCGATCGCGGACGTCCTCGCCGAGCGCACTCCTCCCACTCCGTTCACCGCCGCGCTCATCGCGTTGCTCGACGCCACCGGCACGATCCGCAAGCAGTTCGGCAAGGTCGACAAGGCCCTCGTGCAGGACATCGCCGCCGGCAGCTGGGCGTCCCCCGCGGTCAAGGCCGTCCTCCAGCAGATCCAGACCGCGGCGATGGCGGGGATCATCGCGGCGTCTGCGGCGACCTCGGCCTCCACGTCCTGACGCGTGTTCACCAAGTGCTGCGGCGATCCGGTGCCGGGAACCCGCGTCTCGAGGACCGGATCGGTCACGGCCGGATCCGCGGCTCCGCAGCTCCGGCATCCTCGGATGTCGGCGAGCTCGACGAGCTGAGCGCGGACCGGAGCCGCGGTTCGACCAACGACGCCGAGCCGGTCGGCCCGAGGATGCCGGTGAACACGCGGATCGCCTCGTCGCGACCCGGTCCGACGCCGGCCGCGACGGCCTCGGACATCGTCGAGGTCAGGTCCTCGAGCGCTCGGACGCACGCGAACCGCACCATCCGCCGCTCGTCGACGACCACCGGCCCGTACCCGGCACGGAACGCGTCGAGCTGCTCGGGGGTGGCGGGATCGAACAGCACGCTGAACTCGACCAGGTGCAGGTCGATCTCGCGTGGGCCGACGACGGCCTCGTCCCAGTCGACCAGGACCAGCCCGCCGTCCTCCTCGACGAGCACGTTGCCGAGGTGCGGGTCGCCGTGGCACGGAACCGCGTCGCCCGGCGCTCCCGGCACGAGCGTGGTGCCCTCCAGCAGCAGGTCGATGCGGGCACGCGCCTGCCGCCACAGATCGAGCACCGGATCCGTGCCCGACGCAGCTGCTGCGTCGAGCGCGCGGATCTCGGCCACGTAGCGGCGGCGACGCCGCCGGATGCCGCGGCGAGCGCCCTGTCGGCGAGCCGGCAGCGGGAACGCATGTGCGTGCACGTCCGCGAGTAGCGCGCCGTACGCTCGCCATGCCTCCCGGTCGAGCCCGACCGTCGCCGCGTCCTGACCGTCCGACCACCGCGAGAGTGCGAGCCTGCCGCCGGCGCGACGGCTGCGGCGGCGGCCGCCCTCGGTGGGGCGTGACAGTGGGGTGCTCTCGAGTCCCGCCGCTGCCATCGAGGTGACCAACCGGGTGCCGGTGCGGGTCGGACGCGTCGTCCACTTCGCTGCCCAGGCGACGCCGGCGTCGTCGACCACGCGCCAGACGACCGCGGAGGTGTCGGTGCCGCCGGTGACCTCCTCGACGTCGACGGCGCGCACGCCGAAGTCGGCTGCCACCCACCGCCGGGCATCGTCGACGCTCGGACGGGGTCGAGCCGACGTCACCGCAGGCCGCTCCGGGACAGGCCCTCGACGAAGTAGCGCTGGAAGGCGAGGAAGAGCGCGACGATCGGCAGGATCATCAGCAGGTTGACCGCCATGATCGCGCCGTAGTCCGACGTGTACTGCCCCTGCAGCGTGCCGACGATGCCGATCGGCACGGTGAACAGGTCCTGGTTCCCGGACAGCGCCACGAGGGGCCACCCGAACGCGTTCCACTCCCCCATGAACGTCAGCAGCACGAGGACGGCCAGCAGCGGGCGGCACAGCGGGAGCACCACCGACACGAACGCGCGGAAGGGCCCGGCGCCGTCGAGCTGAGCGGCCTCGATGAGTTCGTCGGGCACGGCCAGGAAGAACTGCCGCGCCAGGAAGACCCCGAAGATCGCTGCGGCCTCCGGAAGGATGACCGCCCACAGCCCGCCGTAGAGGTGCAGGCCGATCGAGATGAAGAACTGCGGCACGATGATGGCCTGCGGCGGGATCATCAGCGTCGACAGCAGCACCAGGAACAGCGCGTTGCGCCCACGGAACCGGAGCTTCGCGAACGCGTACCCGGCGAGCAGGTTGCACACGACGGTGATGACCGTGACGACGACCGCGACGAGGAGCGAGTTCCCGAACCACCGCCAGACCGGGAACTCCTGGAACGGTCGCACGAAGTTCTGGAACGTGAAGTGGGCCGGCCAGAGCTGCAGCCCCGGCGCGTAGAGGTCGGCGCGGGTCGAGAACGCCGTGAGCAGCATCCAGTAGAGCGGGAACGCCATCACGACGGTGACGATCACCGCGACGGTGATCCGCAGCCAGAGCAGGCGACCGCGACGCTTCCGCGGTGCCTCGGCTGCGCCGGTGTCCCAGGTGGAAGAGGTCATCAGTCGGCCTGGTCCCGTCCGGCGTTGAAGCGCCACTGCAGCCCCGTGATCAGCAGGGTCACGAGGTAGATCACGATGCCGACGGCCGCGCCGTAGCCGAGGAGCTGCGGCCCGTGTTCGTCGAACGCCACCCGGTACGCGTACGACACGATCGTCGTCGTGCCGTACCCGGGGCCACCTCGGGTCATCGCCCACACGGTGTCGAACACCTGGAACGAGTAGATGAGGTTCATCACGAGCAGGAAGAACGTCGACGGTCCGAGTAGCGGGAACGTGATCAGCCGGAACCGCTGCCACCCGCTCGCCCCGTCGGTCGTGGCCGCTTCCTGAACAGCCGGATCGACGCCCTGCAGTCCGGCGAGGTAGATGAGCATGTCGAAGCCGATGCGCTGCCACAGCGTCATCAGGATCACCGCGGTCATCGCCCAGCCGCCGCTCGACTGCCACTGCACCTGCGGCAGGCCCAGCACGTGCAGGAACTTGTCGATGAAGCCGTTGTTCTGGTCGAACATCCACGCGCCGAGCACCCCCGTGGCGACACCGGACACGACGAGCGGCAGGAAGATGATCGTCCGGAAGAGCGCCCGCCCCGGCAGCACGCCGTTCAGCAGGACCGCGACGCCGAGGCCGATCGCCATCCCGACCGGCACGGTGAAGAGCGTGAAGACGCCGGTGTTCGCGGCCGACTGCCAGAACACCGGGTCGGCGAGCAGCTTGGCGTAGTTGCCGAGCCCGGCCCACTTCGAGCCGCCGAGCGAGTCGAGGTCCTGGAAGCTGATGACGAGCGCGTAGACGAGCGGCAGCAGCGTGAAGACGACGATGAGCACGACGTTCGGCACCAGGAACGCGGTCGCCGCAGCCCCACTGGAGGCCCGGAACGGCCCGGCGGTCCGCCGCGGTCCGCGCCGCACGGCTCCACCCGCCGTGGCACCTCCGATGCGCTCCGCCGCGCCCGTCATGCGGACACCGCCGCATCGACCGCGGCGTCGATCGCCCGCACTGCGGCATCGGTGCTCCGCCCGTGGAAGGCCAGTTCGAGCTGGTCCTGCAGGGCCGTGTTCACCGACGCGAACCCAGGGACCACGGTCTCACGCACCGCGGTCTCGGTGATCGTCGTCGCCTGCTGCGTGAAGACGTCCATCACGTCCGGTCGCACGGCGTAGTCCAGGTCGGTCGACGCCAGGCTCCGGAGCGTCGGCAGCTCGTTCGCCCGCTGGCAGAAGTCGCGCATCTGGTCCTCCTCCACCAGGAACTTCAGGAAGGCAGCCGCGAGCTCGGGGTTCGCGGTGTCGCGGGTCGCGACGATCGCGTTGCCGCCGAGGTCGGACGCCGCTGCCCGGTCGCGCGGCATGTAGGTCGTCGCCCATTCGCCGCCCTGGTACCCGTTCGCGGTGTCCGCGAGTTCCGGCACCAGGAAGTCACCGATGAACGTCATCGCGACCGTCTGGTTCAGGAAGAAGTTGTCCGAGTAGACCGTCGTCTTGATGGTGTTGTTCGCAGGCACCCATCGCTCGTCGAAGAACCGCTGCGTGAACGCCATCGCCTTCCGGCCGGGGTCACCGTCGACCGCCGAGTGCTTCAGCGACGGCGTCAGGAGCGATCCGCCTGCCTGGTAGAGGAAGCTCGCCCACCGGTAGGCGCCCGCCGCCGTCCAGTCGTACGCGAACGGGTACTTGTCGTCGGGCAGCGTCTTCCGGAGCTTCGTGCTCACCGCCGCGAACTCGTCCCAGGTCCAGGCGTCCTCGAGCCGGTCGGGCACCGCGCCGATGCCCGCCTCATCGAGTGCCTTGCGACTGAACGCGATCGCCGACGTGTCGGTCTGGTGCGGCACGCCGTAGGTGCGTCCCTCGAACCGGACCGCGTCGTACAGCGCCGGCAGGAAGGCCTCCGACTCCGTCGCGCTCAGGTACGGCGTCATGTCGAGCAGCACGCCGTGCGAGGTGTACTTGCCGATGCTGGTGTAGTCGACACGGAACACGTCCGGAGCCGTCCGCGAGAGGATGCCGCGATCGATGCCCGAGAAGAACCCGTCGTACGGCAGCGTCTGAAGCTCGACCGTGGCCTTCGGGTGCCGCGCCTCGAACGCCTTCTTGACCCGGGCGAACCCGGTGTTCTCGCCGTCGCTGCCGCCCCAGAACGCGAAGCGGAGCGTGCCTTCGACCTCGCCGATGTCGGCCTTCGATCCCGCGGCGGCACTGCTCGGCGCCGGGCCGTTGTTCGCGACGCACCCGCTCAGCGCCGTCGCGGCTGCGACTCCGAACGCGCCGGCGAGCAGCGATCGACGGGTCAACTGCGATGGTGGCACGGCACTCCTCGGACGACGTCGGCACTGGATCGGGGCACTGGATCGGACTGTATGCCCCGGCTCCGACACCGGTGTCCGGAGTGCGCATCCAGGCCCGTGGACGTCGCGCGTGGGACCATGGCCGTCCACCACTCGGAGGAGCACGATGAGCAACGACCACTCGACCGGCTCGGCATTCGGCCGCGGAGTCGAGAACACCGCGTCGACCGCAGCGAGCGAGCTCCGGCGGCGCATGGCGTCGTCGGCGGCCGGGTTCCTCGGGAGTGCCGCATGGGTGCCGTGGAGGTCAGCGGATGATCCGGACGGCGGGAGCATCGCCCACGTGATGATCCGCGACCGCCCGTTCGTGCCGGTGTTCACCGACCCAGCTGAGCTCGCCGCGGGTCTTCCGGACGCCGAGGCACGCCCGGTCCGGATGGCCGAGCTCGTGACCGCGGTGCCCGACGAGTTCGGCATCGTGATCGACCCGACCAGCAGCGACGCGGCGAACTTCCTGCACGCAGACGCCCTCGCCGCCATCCGCGCCGAGCTCCGTGGCGCGGCCGCCCTCGACGACGAGGCGGACGAAGGCTGACCCGACGTCCCGGTCGAGGGACGTTTCCGGTCGACGGACGTTTCCGGTCGACGGACGTTTCCGGTCGGCCCGATGACGAATCCGGTTCCCGAACCGCGGGTTTTGCGAACCAGATCCGTCAGAGTTGGTTCTGCATCGCTGATCCACCGGCCAGGTTCTTCGGGCCGGAGCATGACCACCGTCTGCGTCTTCTTCCCGGGGCGCATGCCTGCACGCAACGGCGGACTGACGCGCACGGCGCTCGGTACGAGCCGTGTTGCGGTTTCCGGTTTGGCCGATCCGGTTCTCAGAAGCCGGCGATCCTGAACCGGATCGGCCAATTCTCAAGTGCTTGCGAGCGCCTGCGCCGCTTGAGCCCACCAGTAGCCGAGGACGGCCCCGGCGGGCGCCGCGAGCAGCGCGAGCGCGACCGCTCGACGCATGAACCGCCGTTGGCGCGCGGCTTGGGCGATCTCACGCTCGAGTCGCTCGAAGCGCTGCACGTGCCGGAGGGTGTCGTTGATGACGACCGCCTCCACGTGCCACGTACCGCGTTCCTCGGCGAGCATCGCCAGGTACCGGACCGCTTCATCGGAGTGGATGCGCGCCTGCGAGTTGATGTGGCGGCCGACTTCGTTCGGACGGAGCACCGGCATCGGCGGCGGCGTGTGCCCGAACTTCAGGCTGGCCGACTCGACCACGATCAGCGGCTGCACCCGGACCGGACCACCGGCGACGGCCGAGAGCAACTGACTCGCTCTGGCGCCCTCCTGCAGTGACTTCCGGACGTGCGGCAGCTTCCGGCCGTTGATCGAGAGCGAGTGACCGCCGACCCACACATCGCGATCGGCGTGGTTCTTCGTGTTGATCGAGAACACCCCGGTCGGACCGACGACGACGTGGTCGATGTCACCGTCACCCGTGCCGACCGGAACCGCGTGCAGGACCGTGTACTCCGGTCCGAGCATCTCGAGCTGTGCCGCGACCTGCCGCTCCCCCTGCGCGCCCTTGAACCAGGACTCCGCCTCGGGTTGGAGCGGGCGGTGCCCCCAGAGTCGCGCCCAACCCGACCTTGCCGGTCCGTCGGCCTGGATCGCGAGGCACTGCTGCATGACCGCGTACCCGGGCTTCCGAGCACGAAGCGTCAGTGGCGCCGCTCCACGCGGGCGGGTTGCTTCCAGATCGACTGCCACGTCAATCGGCCGTTCCGGCAAGCCCGGCCATCAGGAGCACGAAGAAAGCGACGGGAATGCCGCAGAGCACGATCGCCGTGATCGCCTGGCCCCGTCCACGGTTCCCGCGGCTCGGCGCACGACGGAGACCGACGATCCCGAAGACGAGACCGAGGACAGCCATGGGCGCGGCGAGCCACCACGTGAGCGCGAGACTGAAGGAGGTGCCGGCTCCGATGATCCCGAGCACCATACCTGCCACGGCGATCCCGTTCGTCGGGAGCGGTGCAACGGCGACCAGTGGAACGAACCCCCATGGCGTCTGGTGCACGGGCAGGCCGTTGATCGACGCGACGCCGGAGCCGGGAATCGGGAACACAATCGGCTGCGCCGACGGAACAGGTCGAGCTCTGAAGTCCCCGCGTGGCACCGAAGCGTCCGCCAACGGTTCGGGTGATGGCAGGTCCCAGCCGTCGGCGGGGATTCGATCGTTCCCGTTCACTGTTCTGCCTACAGCACGTGGTGCGCGATGAGCTTGCCGAGATAGGTGATGTCGAACCTGCCCTTGAACTCGAGCTTCACCTTGCCGAGTCCGCTGAACCAGAGCTCGAGTTCGGCATCGAGGTCGAACGTGCCCGCAGTCTCCACGGAGAACGCCTGGATCTTGCTGTACGGCAGCGAGGTGAAATCGCGCTTCTTCCCGGTCATGCCCTGCACGTTCACCGCGATGACGCGCTTGTCCGTGAAGACGACGAAGTCACGGATGGTCTTCGCAGCCACGAGGATCTGTTCTCCGTCGAGCAGCAGCGCCGAAACCTGGGGAGCGATCTCCGCGGGATCGCACTGCGAGAGCTTGAAGACGGAGCCGTTACTGAAATCGATCACCCCTCAAGATTAGGAGTGACGACGACGGCGGACACGCCCCCGTCTGGGCGTCAGCGCGGGGCGACCAACTCGATGAAACGGGACAGCAGGGACAGGCCGGGGATCGACGGCGGCAGCGCCGTCGTCAACGCCGGCGAGTGCACGAGGTACGCCGCCCACTTCGCACGCGAGAGCGCCACGTTCAGGCGGTTCGGCATGAGCAGGAAGTCGAGCCCCCGTGGGATGTCAGCAGCGCTCGACGCGGCGAGCGACACGATCGACACGACGGCCTCCCGTCCCTGGAACATGTCGACCGTCCCGATCTGCGTGCCCGTGAGCCCAGCTCGGTCGAGCTCCTGACGGATCGCCGCGCCCTGCGCGTTGTAGGGCGCGACGACGATGACGTCCTCGTCGGTCAGGGTCCGGACCGTGTCGCCCTCGGTCCACGACCGGCCGACGACGTCCCTCGCCAGGGACACCACGCGTGCAGCTTCCTCGAGCGACGACGTCGTGTTGCCCGCGTGCACGACCGGCACCGGGTGCACACCGGCGTCGATGCCGTCGAGGTGCCGCCCGGTCGCCATCGACGTGAGCTGCCCGTTGTAGGACAGCCCCGACACGGCCGACGTCAGCGCCGGCTCCATCCGCCGGGTCCGCGCGAGGAAGTACCCGAACTCGGCAGGCAGGACGTGTTCGCCGTCCGCCAGCCACCCGAGTGCCGACTCGTCGACGGGCTCGGGGTGCGATCCCTGCGAAACCTGCGGCAGCTGCTGCGGATCCCCGAGCAGGAGCAGCCGGGTCGCGGCGATCGAGGACGCGATCGTGGGGGCGAGCGAGAACTGTCCGGCTTCGTCGACGACGAGCAGGTCGAGGGAGCGCCGCGCGATCGTCGACTCGTTCGCGAACGTCCACGCGGTGCCGCCGACGACTCCCCCGGTGCCGCTCTGCTCGCACGACTCAAGGAACGCGGCGATCGCGGCACCGTTCTTCACGGGGGTCCACGCCGCCGCCTCGATCTCGTCGGCCTCGGCGCCGGCCTTCGGCTGCTTCACGACGCGGTCGGCCGGCACGCCCGCTCGCACCACCGAGGTCAGGAAGTTCTCGCTCGTCGCGTGCGACTGTCCCACCACTCCCACGCGCCAGCCGTGCTCACGGACGAGCCGTGCGACGACGTTCGACCCGACGTAGGTCTTGCCCGTTCCCGGAGGACCCTGGATCGCCAGGTACGACCGGTCGAGCCCGAGCAGCGTCGAGACCACCGCGGCGACGGTGTCGTCACCGACCACGGGCGCGATCGCACCGCGCGGAGGCACCCGCCGGAGCAGGTCGAACGCCGGGTCCGGCAGCATCGCCGGCAGGGCGTCGAGGACCTCGGCGCCCCACTCGGCGATCGCCTCGGGCTGGGGCTTTGCGCGCGGCGGTGACGACGGGGCGAGCGCGACCGGGAACTCGTGGTGCGGCTCCCCACCGACCGGCAGGCGTTCGAGCACGAGTACCTCTGTCGCGTCGCCGTTGTCGTGGACGTCCAGGATCACGGCGCGGTCCGTCGCTCCCTTCGACCCGGGGCCCGGTGAACCGACCGATGGCGGAGGCGGGTCGTCGTAGACGAGGTGGGGCGAGCCTCCAGGCCGGAGCCGACTGCCGGGCGCGAGCGTCCCCGACAACCGGAGCTCTCGGGACTGCGAGCGGGCACGCGGCAGCATGTCCCAATCGCGCTCCACGCACGCACGCTCCACGACGAGGACGTCGCGAGTGTCCGCCCACTCGTCGACCGGGTTGCGGAGCCGGTCGAAGTGGTCCTGCCAGAAGGTCTTGGCTTCGCGGCGGTGGTAGTCGATCGCGGCCGCGGCGAGCGCCAGAGCGGTCTGGTCCGGCGTGCGGTCGAGCGCCTCGACGTGCTCCAGCTCAGAAGCCAACGCGACGTACACAGGGTTCGGCTCGCGCTCGACGGGGATCGGCGGCAGGTCGAGTTCGGTCGGCGCGTCGGTGGACGGCGGCCGGAGCGACAGCAGCCAGTCGCGCAGCCGCAGGGTCGAGCGGCAGTCGTAGGCGTTGTAGTCCGCGACCTGGTCGAGCATCCGCTGGCCCTCGGCGGCGTCCCCGTTCCGGAGTTCCTCGATCGCGTCGACGTAGGCGGTGATGCTGTCCGCGGCGTTCGTCACGTCGCTGAGGCGCAAGTCCTCGCCCATGTAGAGGGGCTCGAGCTTCTTGATCGAGTAGCTGTGGCTGCCGACGACGAGCGCCTTGCGGACGATCGGGTACAGATCGACGAGCACTCCAGCGCGGAGCAGGTCGTCGACGGCTTCCTCGCCGACGCCGTGCCGCGCGGCGAGGGACAGCAGGTGCGTCCGCTCGTAGGCGGCGTAGTGGTAGACGTGCATGCCGGGGTGCTCCCGCCGACGCTCCTCGATGAACGCGAGGAAGTCCACCAGGGCCTGTCGTTCGTCTCGGATCGTGTGCGCCCAGAACGCCGTGAACTCCGCGCGGTCGTCGACCAGGCCGAAGAGGTAGTCGAGCCCCCAGTGGACGCCGTCCTCGGTGTGGAGCGGGTCCCCCTCGAAGTCGAAGAACACGTCGCCCGCGTCCGGTACGGGGATCGCGTCGAGGGCTGTTGCGTCTGCCAGCTCCCATGCCGGCTTCTTCGTCGCCGTCCGCTCCGACTCGACCTGGAGGCTCGCCTGCCGGACCAGGCGACCTTGCGTCGTGCTCGACATGCCGGGCACCGGTGCGGTGCGGACCGCCAGGTCGTCGATCGTCAGCACCCCCTGCCGGATCAGCTTCGTCCGCTGGTCGAGGCGCATCCCGGCGACGAGGACCAGGTCACGGTGCTGCTCCACCTGGGTCTGGCAGACGGAGCAGCGACCGCAGCTGCTGTACCGCGGATCGCCCCACCGAAGGGGTTCATCCGCTGCGATCCGCTCGGCGATCAAACGTGTGAGCTCGGCGCGCTGCGTGCGGTACACCGGCGTGATGTCGGCCAGGTCGTGCGTGGTCGTCGTCCGGTCGCCGAGGACCAGGTGGACCTGCTCGCCCGTCGGGATGTCATGTGCGCGCATCTGCTCGGCGTAGGCGGCGAGCTGCAGCAGGGCGCTGATCTTGGCGTGGCGGGCGAGCTTGGTGTCGTAGACCTCGTACTCGCCGCGGTCGTTGCGGATGATGAAGTCCGCGAAGCCGATGAAGCCCGCCTCGTCCGCGGTCGGCGGTCGGTGGAACGTCGGCTGGTAGAGGACGTCCGCGCCCGTGCGCATGGTCTGCAGTGTCGCTTCGGCTGCTGCGTTGTACTCGGGCGGCGCCGGGCGGTCGAACTCCACGACGTCGTGGTTCGCCTTGAGGATCTCGACGTAGTCGAGCTCGTGCTTGTCCCCGAGCTTCGCCGTCCGGTCGAGCATGTCGTCGTGCGACTCAGGCAGGGCCTCCCCGCGGCCGAGCTTGGCGTCGAGTTTGCGGAGGAACGCCCACTCGCACGACGCCCACGTGGTGAGGTCGCTCGGGCTGAGGAGCGCGTGGCCCTCGGGCGTGATCTGCATTGCTGCACCGTAACAGCGGCGCCCGACACCTGCGGGCGGGCTGATATGCTGCCGGACGTACCACTTCGGGGGAAGGAACACCGTGACGGACGTCGTCATCGACGCGGGGGCAATCCGCGGCATCGCCGGCAAGATCGAGCAGAGTCAGACGCAGCTCAGCAGCGCCGCGGTCTCCGTTCTCGGCAGCGCGGACTTCGGCGCAGCCGAGGTGCAGTCCGCGTTCGAGATGTCGCTCCGCGTGCAAACCGACATGATCACCGCGCTCGAGCACAACACGGGCGCCGTCGCGAAACAGGCGCACAGCGTCGTCGCTGGCTTCGAGGACTGGGACGCCTCCCGAGCACGGGCGGCCGGCTCGTGAGCGCGGACCCGACCGCAGGCGACCCCCAGTCGATCCGTTCCGTCGCGCAGCGCCTTCAGCAGCGGTCGTCGAAGATCCGGACCGCTTCGAGCCGGGTGCACCGGCAGGCGGAGGTCGTCTCCGACGGAGAGTGGAAGGCGAAGAACAAGGCATCGTTCGTCTCCGCGGCAGCCGAGATCGGTTCCGGCGGCGAGCGCATCGCGGGCCACGTCGATCGAGCTGCGACCGTACTGATCGCCTACGCCGCGAGGATCGAGCAGATCCAGACCGAAGCGCAGACGATCAAGGCGGCGCAGAGCCGAAATCACCAGGACCTGACCTCGAACGCGCGAGCGGTCGACAAGCTGCAGCAGTCGGACGCCGACGACGCCCCGGCCAAGATGCTCGGGCTCTCCGCCGAAGCAGCCGGCCTGCAGGTGTCGAAGGTCGCGCTCGAGCAGTCGTGGCAGGACCTCGTCGCTCGCCGGAAGGCTGCGGATGCGGAGACCGCGTCGAAGCTCGGTGAATCCGAGGTGATCGGAGCGTTCGCGACGAGCGCTGCAACTATCACGGGTATGACCGACGCGCAGCTGCTCGCGTTCCTCAGCGGGCTGAAGCCGGAGGAGGTCGCCGCGTTCGCCGGCGACAAGGCACTCGCCGATCGCTTGGGAAAGGTGAGCGACCCGAAGGCTGTCGCGAAGTGGTGGTCTGACCTCGGCGGCGACGACGGAAAGGGCTCGAAGGGTGCCCACTCGGCCGCGCAGGATGCGTTCATCGCGGCGTTCCCTGCGGTGATCGGGAACCTCAACGGTGTCGCGTACTGGGCGCGGGACACCGCGAACAGGGCCGAACTCCGGCGCCAGAAGCACGAGTCAGACCTCAGGCTTGCTGACCTGCACACACGCGTGAATGCTGCTGTCGAGCGTGGTCTCCACCCCTACGACCTCGCGAACGAACTGCAGGCTGAACGCGACTTGAACAAGAAGCTCGAGAACTTCGCGAGTGCGGCTCGTGGCAGCCAGCTTCCCCACGACGCGGCGTTCCGCAATCAGCCAGTGCAGATCGTGTCCTTCCGGATGGGCAATCCGCCGCTCGGGGCGATCTCGGTCGGCGATCTCGACGCTGCCGCGAACGTGAGCTACGTCGTGCCAGGCATGGCGACCACGATGGGAGACTCGACGGTGCTGCAGCGGGCTGCTCGTAACATCAAGGAAGTCCAGAACGCCTTCACCGGCGATCCCTCCGAAACTGCGGTCGTGGCGTGGATCAACTACGACACGCCGGTGAACGCACTCGTCGATCCGTTCCAAGTCTTGTCAGATGACAAAGCAAACGCTGGTGCTGATCGGCTCGCAGCTGACCTCGAAGGGTTCCGCGCCACTCGGAGCGACGACACGGTGCTGAACGTCATCGGACACTCGTATGGCACGACGACAGCGTCACTCGCTCTCGCACACGCGGCCGACCTACACGTGCAGAGCTTCGTCAACCTGGGCTCAGCTGGTATCCCCACGTCGATCCACGATGCTGGCGACTTGCATGCCGAGCATGTGTACGCGGGGACCGGAGATGAAAGTGTCGCCGGGCTCGGGCGTTTCGGAAGCGGGCGCACTGACCCAAGCTCTCCCTCCTTCGGGGCAGAACCGCTCGGGACAGGATCGAAGACGCTCGGACCCTCCGGCGCCGTCGCGGGCTCGGATGTTCACGGTGTCACAGTTCATGACCCGATCAAGCACAAGGACACCGACGACCCGTACGGTTATCTGGATCGGAAAACATCGTCGCTCCTCGACACGGCGACGGCGACCCTCAATCCATGGTGAGCGCATGATGCAGAAGAAATCGATGATTGCCGCCTTGGCCGTCGCCGTGACCTTGACCATGACAACGTCAGGATGCTCGGCGACCCCGCGAGATGGGAGCACTGTGGACGAAAAGCAGAGCAAGCAGGCCGCCGAGCAGGCACTCCGTCAGGTGTTCGACGTCGCCGGATCCGAGTGGCCAGAGGAAGAGCGCAATGCGGCGCCAGCGCACGCGGAGTGCACGGCCAATGACGATCCGCATGGTGGGCGGCAAGACCATTGGTACGTGATGGGCTCGGCACCGAGCGACCCGAAGGCCTACATCGACGCCGTGGCGAAGACGCTGCGCGAACACGACCGAACTGTCACCGTGCAATCAGCCGACGGCGGGAAGTACGGCACGCTCTACCAGGCGGTTTCTGACGAAGACGGGAAGCCGATGGTCGCAGTGACCGCGAACCCTCGTACGACCACCGTCACCGTTGAATCGTCGTGTGCGCCCATCGACGAAGAAGGTTGACGTCGTCGGCGACCGGGAATCTCCCAAGCCAAGGACGTTCCTCATCCACCGTTCTGCGACCGTCGCAAAGGTCAGTAGAGCAATCCTGACCAAACGATGTTTGTGTCTGCCATGAATCCGACGAGTTGTGCCTCCGCATCGAACGAACCGGGTACATCTGCGAACGCAAGCGCGAGGGAACAACGAAGGGTCGAATCGCTTGCACGATCGGAAGGGCGGCGGTTGGTCGATGATCTCCGCGCCCTCGATGACAAGGCCATCACATGGGCTCGATGGGACTCGTCTCCCGTCGGCGGGTGTACGGAGGGGCCCGAGCATGAATGGTGTCTCCACGCACGATCTACTCCCCAACAGTGACACGCGCCCGAACTCCCACGGTCACACGATGCGCTCCATCGGCGCTGCGGCGCTGATCCTGACGCTCGCCGTCACCGCAACGGCATGCACTTCGACTCCTGGAGGTTCATTGAACGCGAAACAGGTTTCCGGACGGATGCAGACCTTGGTACGCGACACCATGAAGGTCGCGGGCGGGGAGTGGACTAGTGCAAGCGATGGCCCCGCTCCCGATCCCTGTAGCACTCCCGCCGGCGAGGACGGAGTCACGTTCTCGCGGGACCAGACTGCCCCGGGAGTCGACGATCCGAAAGCGGTCATGGAGCGGGTGGATCAGGCCTGGCGTGACGAGGGGCTTCCGACCAATACCCATAGCGTCGAGCGGGGAGACGGCAAGATCCTGCACCGAGTCGGCTCCACAGGCAAAGACGTCGACTCGATCCTGTTCGCGGCGACAACGAGCCGTATGACGATCGAGGTCCAGTCACTCTGCGGCGAAGGCAATGTCGACGACTTCACGTGATCTCGAATCGATCGACAGCACGGCCCGAGCCACGACCGGAGACTCCCCGACCCGATGACTTCCTTCATCCGCGGCAGGGCGATCGCCGCGCTCATCATGGCGATCACGTGTTCCGTCGCCGCATGCTCCTCGACGAAGGAGACCGCAGCTCTGGACGCCACACAGGCTTCCGAGCAGATGCAGTCGCTGGTCCGCGACACGATGAATGTCGCTCGAGGCCAGTGGACGAGCACGAGCAACGGTCCGACCGCGGACCCCTGCACCACTCCGGACGGTGACGAGGGGGTTTGGTTCTCGTGGGATCAAGACGCCGACGGCGTGAGCGATCCAGAGGCCGTGATGCAGGGTGTTGACCGCGCCTGGCGAGACCATGGCCTCGCGACGACGACACAAAGTGTCGAGCGGGCGGACGGCGAGACCTTGCACCGGGTCGGCTCGGCAGGGCATGACGTCGACTCGATTCAGTTCAACGCCACCACGGGCGGGATGTCTATCAACGTCCGGTCGCTTTGCGGGACGGGCAATGTCGACGACTTCACCAACGACGGCGGTTGACTCGAGTGGTCCGTATCCGCCCCGCTACTCGGGTTCAACCATTGAAGACTGTCGTCATGGCATTCGTGCTCGGCGTTTTGGTCCCCCTCTCCGGCTGCGCCCAGCAGAGTAGCGAGGAGAAGGCACTGGATGCAGACCAGGCACGTGTACACATGCGTGCGTTCGTGCAGTCGACGATGGACCTGACGGGCCTCGATTGGATCAGCCACGGTGGCGCGCCGATCGCATTCGAATGCGGCAAAAGCGACGGCGGGGCTGGGGTCGCCTTCTCGTGGGACCAGCACGCGACGGGCGTCGAACAGCCCGGCGAGCTCGTGAAGAAGGTCGGCGCGGAGTGGGAGGCCAGGGGCTTGTCGCCGTCCTACCGGGACGCCAAGCGAAACGACGGCCTCACGCTGTACTCCGTCGCAGCCGAAGGCGACCCCGTTCGAACCATCTCGTTCAACGCCTCCGAACACCGAACATCGATCCAAGTCGACTCGTCTTGTGGCACCGGGAACATTGCCGACTACGAGCAGTGACGCCACTGCGGGACCATCGACCCATGGTGAACGCATGATGCAGCCGAGATCGACCAATGCCGCCTTGGGTATCGCCGTAGAACTGACCATGACGGTGTCGGGGTGCTCGGCGACTCCGCCAGGAGGGGCCGCCGTGGACGAGCAGCAGAGCAGGCAAGCCGCCGAGCAGGTGCTGCACCAGGTGTTCGACGTCGACGGATCCGAGTGGGTAGAAGTTGAACGCAACGCTGAGCCAGCGCACGCGGAGTGCACGGCCGATGACGATCCGCATGGTGGAAGACAGGACCACTGGAATGCCATGGGCTCAGCGCCGAGTGACCCGAAGGCGTACATCGAGTCCGTCGCGGACATGCTGCGCGAACACCACCGAACCGTTGACTGCGAACCCTCGGACGACAACCGTCACCGTCGAGTCGATGTGTGCGTCCGTTGCCGAACAGGGATGACGCCATGGCGGCTGTCTCTCGCACACGCGGCATCGGCAGATGGAGCGTCGGCACCGCGGACTGAGAACCTCAGTCACCCATCGGCCGAGCCGGCTCATCGATCAAGCACCCCGTTTGAGTGACGAAGGTCCGGTTCTCCGGCGTGTACTTGATGGACCCACCGGCGTTCAGCGTGAGGACGAGCGCACTCGGCCCGTCGACGAAGTCGCCCGCGCCAGCAGCCGACTGCTTCGCCCACGTCGCCGACACCTCGGCCTCAGCGCGGCCCTGGTCGACGGACGACGGCAGGGTGAAGGACTCGAAGTAGGTCGTGCACGGGTTTCCCGCGGGACTGGTTCCCGGACGGGGATGATGGGTTGCGTCACCGGGCGCCTTGACGTACGGAATGTCATCGTCCTCGAACCCCAAGTCGTGCGCGACGGCGTCGACCCGCTTCTGCAACGCGTACTGCGCGTCGTCCGGCCTGAAGTCCGAGCCTGGATCGCCGTCGGCGAAGTAGCCGAGGCGGGCGCGCTCGTGGAACACCGCATCGTCGGTTGGCGCGAACCGGAAGACCGTGAGAGCCGGGGGCACGATCAGCACTCCCACGAGCGTCAGACAGACGATGTCAGTGACGAGCAACCACACGGATGACCGACGCCGACCGTGCCGAAGCATGAACCGGATCACGACACCCAACGCGATCACGGACGGCAGGGTTGCGAGGACCAGCGCAGCATACTGGTAGCCCAGGTAGTCCCCGCTCCCGTGGCTGACCGGCCGCAGCGCGAGCACGATCCAGATCCAGAGCTGCAGCGCCAGTCCGATGCAGGTGCCGACCGACGCCGCAGCGGCCCATCCGATCAGGCCGCGAGTGAGCTTCGACGTCACGGCAGCAGCCTGCCAGACGGAACGCGAGTGACGCCGACGCTCACTTGTCCCACGCCGACGTCGGCGGTAGCCCTCGTCGTGCACGCTCGACGTTGAGGACCTCCTCCACGAGATCCCGCTTCCCCGCTGTGTAGTCCCGCCCGTGAGCGGCTCCGGCGAGCGCCCGCTTCAGCTCCCCGTATCGTGCTCGAACCGCGGGATCCCGGAGCAGTGCGTCGCGGAAGAGCCGTTGGTTGCACGTCTCCCATTCGTCCGCAGCGAACACGTGCAGGATGTGCGTCCGTCGCTCCCCTGTCGAGCGGATGTAGACGCCGTGGTTCTTCGGGCCCCGCCGGTGTTGCTCGTACCCGAGCGGTGCCACGAGCGACGACAGCCCGAACGGGTCAACGTCCGTGGCGCTACGAGCCGCGAGGTCGATGATCGGCTTCGCCACGAGCCCGGGGACCGCAGTGCTCCCGATGTGCTCGATCGCAGTGACGGCCGGGCCCAGCGCGGGAGCGAGCCGATGGGCTTCCGAACGAAACAGCGGGCCCCACTCCGCTCGGTGCTCCACCAGCTCGACCATCCCCCGCAGCCTATCGACGTGCACGGCGGCGCCGGAGGCTCCCCCCATCGAAGCCTCCGACACCACCGAGAACACCGCCGAGGTCAGGCCGCTCGGGCCCGCACCGCCTGCGAGCTCAGCGCGACGAGGTCGTCGGCGCGCAGCCCGGGCCAGCCGTGCAGCAGTTCCCGCCAGTCACCCGGCAGCGCAGACTCGCCGTACAGCGCGCCGGCGAGTCCCCCGGCGATCGCCGCCACCGTGTCGGTGTCGTTGCCCGATCGGACCGCTGCGACGAGGGCGCTCTCGAGCGAGTCACTCCGGAGCACCGCGGCGTACGCAGCCTGCAGTGTGGACACGACCCAGCCGTTCGTCGCGGTGAAGTCGACGGGCTGGCCGGCCTCGGCAGCGGACAGTCGCTCGGCCCACACCCGCCGACGGTCCGTCGGCAGCTGGTCGAGTCCACGCCGAACGTCGAGGGCCCCCGTCAGCACCGCGTGCCGGATCGCGACGCACCAGAGCACGCACGCATCGCCAGCGTCGGCCTCGTAGTGGGTCAGGTCACTGACCGCCCGGGCAGCGTCGGCGAGCCGACGACCGGTGTCCTCCGCCGGGTCCAGGTACGCCAGCACCAGCGGCGCCGTCCGCATCAACGATCCGTTGCCAGCGGAACGACCGCTTTGGTCGTGGACGCGCCGGGCGGACGCCCGCGAGGCGGACGCGGTCCGAGCCTCCAGACCGGCCAAGACGCTGCGTGTCTGGATGCCGACGTCGGGCGCGGTCCGCGCCCAGTCCGCCCAGGCCGCGACGAGCCCGTCGAGCGCCGCGTCGTCCGCGAACGAGCCGCCACGAGCTGCGGTCCGCAGGATCGGGACGGCCATGCTCGTGTCGTCGGTCCACTCCCCCGGTGCCCAGTTGAACGCGCCGCCGCCCTTCATGCGGATGGGCGTCGGCTCCGGGACGGGCGGCTGGAACTCGTAGCCGGCGCCGAGCGCGTCGCCCGCCGCGGATCCGAGGACTGCGCCGATGGCTCGGTCAGTGGTGTTCGTCATGGCCCCTCCAGGTTTACGCAGGTTCGCGTAAACTCAGCATGCACCCGTCAACAGGTTTACGCAAGCATGCGTAAACTCGTGCCGTGACCGAGTACCGCGACGCGAACGGCAGGCGCCTGTCCGACTACCCGCGACCATCCGTCGCGGTCGACACCGCCGTGCTCACCGTTCCGGTCGGCGGAGCGCTCTCGGTCGTGCAGGTCCGGGACCAGACGGACGGCGACTGGCGGTTGCCGGGGACGTTCGTGCACGAGGGTGAGCGGCTCGCGGACGCGGTGCTCCGATCGCTTCGCGACAAGGCGGGCGTGACGGGGCTCGCGCCGAGGCAGTTGCACGTGTTCGACGATCCCTCGCGGGACGACCGCGGGTGGGTGCTGTCCGTGGCGCACCTCGATGTCGTGCCTGCGGCGTCGCTCGACCTCGGGGACGACGCGCGTCTCGTGCCGATCGGCGAGGCGACGGGCATGGTGCACGGGCACGACGACATCCTCGGGTTCGCGGTCGCTCGGCTCCGTGCCGATCATCGTGGGGCGCCGGACCCGCATGGGCTCCTGCCCTCGCCGTTCACCATGTCGGCGCTCCGGGGGCTGCACGAGGCCGTCCTCAGTGAGCGGCTGCTGCCGGACTCGTTCCGGCGGGCGATGGTGCCGTTGCTGACGGCGACGGACGCGAAGGCTGCGGAGGGGCCGGGGAAGCCGGCGACGTTGTACGTGCGGTAGGGCGCGCCACTCACCGGAGCCGCCCGGGTCGCTCTGACTGCGTCCGTCACGAGTTCGGCAACCGACCTGGCCGGGAGGCTCGCCCCACCCCCGGCAGGCGCCGCACGTCCCCGGCGGCTCACCCCAGGCGACCGCCGCCGTCGACGTGCAGCGTGGTCCCGGTGACGAACGTGTTGTCGATCGCCAGCAGTACAGCCGACACAACGTCGGCCGGCGATCCGACGCGGCCCACCGGGTTCGCCCCTGCCGTCTCCTCGAACATCTGCCGCTTGGCATCGTCGCCCATGCCGTCCCACACGCCGGAGTCGATGATCCCCGGAGAGACGGCCACCGCGCGCAGCGGAGCGAGCTCGACCGCGAGCGCCTCGACCAGGAACGACACCGCGCCGTTCGTCGTCGCCATCACGGCCAGTCCCGGTGCCGGCTTCCACGCGGCGACGCCCGAGAAGAGCACGAAGACGCCGCCGGGCCGCATCACCGGGGCGAGGTGCTTCGCGAGCAGGATCGGTCCGACGACCTTGGCTCCGAACGCGCCCTCTACAGCCTGGCGGTCGAGGTCGCCGACGGGGCCGTTGGCGTGCGCCGCAGCGAGGGAGATGACCGCGTCGAACGGGCCAGCTTCGGCGAGGGCGGCGATCGAGGCCTCGTCGCCGAGGTCGGCGTGCACCACGTCGAGGTCCGGGACGTCCGCTGCCGTCCGGGCGGTGTCGCGCGCGCCGATGAGCACGTCGTCGCCGCGGGCCGTGAGCTCGCTCGCGAGGGCACGCCCGATACCGGACCCGCCGCCGATGATGAGGATGCGCTTGGTCATGTCGATTCCTTCCGTTCTGGTGCACAGCGCTTGCTGCACATGGACGAGAACCAGCCCTTCCCATACACCAGTCCCAAACATCGGTCGATGTTTGTTCTGACTTCCATAGACTGCTTTTATGCCCAACCTCCGAGCGTTCGAGGTCTTCCTGGCGGTCGTCGAAGCCGGGTCGATCTCCCGCGCCGCTCGGAAGCTGCACCTCACGCAGCCGGCTGTCTCACACCAGGTGTCGAGCCTGGAGCGGGACCTCGGCGTCGCGGTGTTCGACCGAGGACGTCGTGGTGCGACCCTCACGCCCGCTGGTCGTGCGTTCGCTCCTCTGGCGCGTGATGCCCTCGACGCCGCACTCCGGGCCGAGGAAGCAGCGCGCGGCACAGCACCGATCCGACTCGTCGTGGCGCAGACGTTCACGGTGCCGTTCGTGGTGCCGGCACTCTGTTCCGTCGGTGGCCCGCTTCCCGAGCTCAGCGAGGGCTCGAGCGCACTCGGGATGGTGGACGAGGTCCGTCGTGGGACGCAGGACGTCGCGATCGTGCCCGGACCGGTGGACGCTCCCGACCTCGTCGTTCGGGAGGTCGGGACGGAGGAGATCGTCGTCATCGGCTCGCCGGACTCGGACGTGACCCTCAAGACCGTGGCGACCGGTCCGCTCATCGGGATCTCCGGCGACACGGGCTACGGGAGCTGGCTCGCCAGGCTGTTCGTCGAGTGCGGACTCGTGCCCCTCGTCACGACCCTCGTCGGCTCCCCCGCCGCCGCTGCTGCGCTTGCCTCGGCCGGGTTCGGGCTCGCAGTCGTGCCGGAGTCGACGCTGACGGGTGACGCGGAGCGGTCGCGGCTCCGCCCGCGGGTCCAGCGCGACATCGTGGTGGTCGGGCGATCCGGGGCGGCGGTCGATCCGTTCGTGGAGGCGCTGACGTCCGCACGATAGACGTGTTCAGACTGCGGACCGGAGGATCGGGTTGATTCGGGCGGTCAGGTCCGGTCCGGTTGAACGCGGCTGAATCGCGGGCCGTCGTAGTCACCGCGTGTCACGTGCGCGGTGAAGTCGGCAAGTGACCGAACCCAGTGGCCGCGTTGCCCGTAGAGGGCCTGGTACACGACGACGGGCTCCTCGGTCTCAGTGTCGCGGGCGACGAACAGGACCTCGTACTCGCCGCCCTTGAAGTGACGGTAGCGGCCGGGCGTCACATCGTTCATCACCCTCCCGATCGTAATGCGCCGCCGCAACCGGCCACTCCGCTAGAACTTTACATATGACCGAACGGTTCAATAGGGTGGTGGCATCCCCGCCTCGACCAACAACGAGACGTGGGAAGGAGGGGGATATGGAGAACACCAAGAGCATGCTCGAGAGCTTCGTCGTCGACGACACCGTCGCCGAACTCGAAGTGGTCGACGACCTGTGGTACTTCGTCGTCGGACAGGGCGGCGCCGTCATCGTCGGCGGCTGATCGCCGATTCGAGATGTCGAGGCGGGGACCCTCGACGACCTCGATCCCAAGGACTCAGCATGACCACGCCGCGCTGGAGCGTCGGTATCAACTTCGACTCGAAGTGCAACGCTCGTTGTGCGCACTGCTGTGTGAGTAGCTCACCGGATGCGACGGCGAACCTCGACGATGCGCTCGTCGACCGGATCGTCGATCAGTTGCTCGCCCGGGAGGAAGTACGCGACATCGGCTTGACCGGCGGTGAGCCGCTCATCCGACGGCGGCGAACGATGGAGATCATCGGTCGTATCACCGCTGCAGGCAAGAACGCTTCCTGTGTCACGAACGGGTTCTGGGGCGTCACCCCACGCGCCGCCGACCGGGTGCTCGCCGAGTTCGAGGCTGTTGGGCTCCGGGAGCTGACCCTGAGCTACGACGACTTCCATGCCCCGTACATCACGTCCGGCCGCATCAAGAACATCCTCGAAGCATCTCGGGACCGCCGTGTTCGCATCGTGCTCAACATGTGCGTGAGCACGTCGAAGAACTCGAACGGTCTCCTCGAAGAGCTCGGCGACAGCACCGACGGCATCCAGGTGACGAAGTTCCCCGTGGTGCCGGCCGGGGAAGCCCGAGCGCTCGACGAAAGCGAGTTCCGACGGCGTCCGATCACCGAAGGCATGCTCTACTGCCCGGGC
Organism: Curtobacterium guangdongense; assembly: GCF_049341845.1. Classification (NCBI taxonomy): domain Bacteria; kingdom Bacillati; phylum Actinomycetota; class Actinomycetes; order Micrococcales; family Microbacteriaceae; genus Curtobacterium; species Curtobacterium guangdongense. Next base: position 20,279 of record NZ_JBMPIT010000011.1, on the reverse strand, counting down.
ACACAGGTCATCTTCCACAACGACGGCCTCGTGTACCCGTGCTGCTCCCCGTCCATCTTCGACACGGACATGACGCTGGGTCGAGTCGACGAGGACTTCCTGGAACTCGTCGGTCGCGTGGAGCGGAACGCCCTGCTCGGGATCATGCGTCGCGAGGGCTTCCGCTGGTTCATCGAGGCCATCCGATCTGTCGCGCCCGAATCCGCTGCGGCGACGGTGACCGAGGTCGTCTCCCCCTGCGAGCTGTGCTCCATCATCTTCCGTGACCGTGCGGCGATCGAGGCCATCAGGCCGCTCGTCATGGACTACTGGACGCGCGAGCATGCGACCGCCTGACATGTCGTTCGCGGACGACCACTGCGAGATCCGCGTGAGCGGCCCGATCGCGGTCGTCCATGACCGCGAACAAGACCGGTACTTCCGTGCCTCTATCGACTCCCTCCCCGTGTCGGTGCAATCGGCGCTTCGAGTGTCCCCGAAGCGCGTCCCGGCCGGGTTCGCCATCGGTGCCGTCGCCCTGACCGTCCTGACGTGGACGGCGGTCGCGGTCACGTCAGCTTCGAACGCGCAGCTGGACGGGCGAGCATTCGCTGCCTTCGCCGCCGTACTCATCCCAAGCCCCGTCCTCCACGAGAGCGCCCACGTCCTGACGCTCCGTGCCCTCGGACGCAGACCAGACCGGATCGGCGTCAAGCTCAATCACGGCGTCTTCCCCGCGGTCTACGTCCGCATGTCGCAGACGATCCTGCTCGACCGCTCGGAACAGGCTGTCGTCCACCTGGCCGGGATCGCGTCGAACGTCGTGTCGCTCGCCGCGTTGCTGGTCCTCAACGAGCTGTGGATCGGGAGCACATCGCTCACCTTTGCGATCCACCTGACCACGCTGCTGCTCGGTTGGAACCTAATCCCCGTGCTCGGGTCCGACGGCTTCCGCGTCCTCCTCGCTCTGGGGCGGATCGATGCTGCTCGGGGATTCCGCCACAACCCGCTCTGGCTGAACGTCCTGCGCGTCGCAAGTATGGCGACCGCGGTGTGCGTCGTCCTCCATCTCGTCCTGACCTATTGGAAGTAACCATGCCCGAACTCGTTTCGATCTCCGGCCTGACCGTCCGCTTCGGGCGGCGCACAGCGCTCGACGCTGTCGATCTGACACTCTCCGATGGCACCGGCGTCATCGGCCTCTTCGGACGGAACGGCGCGGGCAAGAGCACCCTGATCCGTGTCATCTGCGGGCTCATCAATCGCCATGGCGGGACTGTCACGAGGAACGATCGGATCGCCTACCTGCCCGATGCCCCGATGTGGTACCCCTGGCTCCGCCTCTCGGCGTGCATCGCACTCGGCGCCCGGCTCTGGCCGGACTTCGACGTCGACCGGGCGCATGCCCTGCTCGAGAAGCTACGACTTGACGAGTCCTTGCGAGTCCGCGAGCTCTCCAAGGGAATGTCGGAGCAGGTGCACATCGCGCTCACGCTCGCCCGTCGGTGCGACTTGTACGTGTTCGACGAGCCACTCGCGGCCGTCGATCCGCTCACACGGGATCGCGTCATCGACCTCATCCTGAGCGAACGTCAACCCGGATCGACGGTGCTCATCTCGACGCACCTCATCGCCGGACTCGAGGCACTGTTCGACACCGCCATCGTGATCGACGGAGGCCGAGTCCTCCTCCACACCGAGACGTCAGCGATCGCCTCCCGCGGCTCGCTCGAAGCACAGATCAAGGAGGTCCTCGCCTGATGCTCTGGCGCGTCGAGTACCGCAACCACCTGCCGTTTTTCTCCATCGCGATCGGCCTCACTGTCGCCGCCGGTATCGCAACCGCTGCCGCCCCTAACGTCGAGGTGTTCGCCGTCGTCCTGGCGATTACCGGACTCGTAGCGTGGGTCGCCACCATCGTCTACGTCGCGGCCGCCATCTTGCGGTTCCTGACGCTCGGGGACGACACCCTGCTGCACGTGAGTGCGCTGAGTCCATGGCGGTTGACCGCCGGGAAAGCACTTGTCCTCGGGAGCTACATGGTGGCGCAGCACATCACCACGGTCCTCGCGCAGGCACCGCGCATCAGCGACACGGTCGGAGCGCAGAGCGCGCAAGTGTTCGCGTACCTGTTCATGGCGAAGGTCGTGTCGATCGCCGCGTTCCTGATCGCAGTCGTCCTCGTCGCGACACTGGCAAAGACGATGCGACGCCGCGGTACCGCGACGACGCTTTTCGTCGTCGGTCTCGTGGTCGTCGTCACCGCGCAGGCGATCATGCTCTGGCGAGTCGGAGCACCGGACACGCAGTCGTTCTTCGTCGGTGTCGGTGGGGACTTCATCACGGCCAACCTCTACGCGAATGTGCTGCCGCTCGTGCTCACGGGCCCGGCCGAGGGCTTCCTCCCGTCGATCACCGGACTATCCGTCGCGCTGAACGCCGGGGCCATCGCTTGCATGCTTCTGGTAACGCTGGCACTCGTCCGTTGGCGCCGGTTCGACCACGTCGCGCTCTGAGGACGCGCGAACCGGGGTCGGCTCGATTGCACCCCGAACGGGAGCTCGACCGACCGCGAGCAATTCGTGAGGATGGATCGATGTCGAATCGATCGGAGGCGACAGTAGAAATAGGACGGGGAGTGCGCGGATGCACAACGGCTACGCGGTGATCGACTTCGAGACGACCGGCCTCTCCCCCACGTACGGACACCGGATCATTGAGATCGGCCTCGTCCACGTCGCACCGAGCGGAGCCATCGAGCGGTCGTTCGAGACGCTCGTGAACCCCGGCCGCGATCTCGGTCCGGTGCACATCCACCAGATCCGCGGGCGGGACGTCGCCGACGCGCCGACCTTCGCGGAGATCGCAGGGTCGCTCGTCGAGCTCCTCGAAGGACGAGTCCTCGTCGCGCACAACGCACGGTTCGAAGCGGCGTTCCTCGCCGCGGAGCTCGCACGCGTCGGCGTCACGTCGCCGATCAGCGCCGACGAGGCGCTCTGCACCATGCGCCTCGCCGCGACGTTCTTGCCGGGTTCCGGACGCAAGCTCGCAGACTGCTGCAGCGCGTACGACATCGAGCTCGCGAACGCGCACGAGGCTCTCGCCGACGCAACCGCCACCGCGCTGCTGCTGGAGGCGTACCTCGGAGCATCCGAGAACGGTGCGTCGTTCTGGAACGCCTGGGGCGAACTCGCCCACGCGCTCCGATGGCCGCCGGACGGTGCCGGGAGCGCGAAGTGGACCCCGCGGCGGCGCACTTCCGAGCGTGCGCCGGTCACGATGCTCGACCGTGCGACCGACCACCTGCCGCAGCTCAGTGGGAGCGTCCACACGCAGCAGTACGTCGCCCTGCTCAATGCTGCGCTCGCGGACAGACTGTTCTCGGTCCACGAAACCGACGAGCTCACCGAGCTGGCGCGCGACCTCGGACTCACCCATGCTCAACGGGTCACGCTCCACGAGCAGTACTTCGCAGATCTCGCCGCCGCCGCTTTGGACGACACTGTCCTGACGACCGAGGAACGGAACGAGATCGACACGGTCGCGACACTCCTCGACATTGGGCCTTCCACCCTCGAGGCTGCACTCAACGACCCACGCCCAATGGCCACAACAGGTCAGCCGCGCGACGACCACGACCATGGGATCAAGCTCGACGGCTCGAGCGTGGTCGTCCTCACGGGCGAGATGCAACGCCCGCAAGAAGCGATCGAAGCTGACCTTCAGCGACTGGGAATTTCCAACGCACGCGCCGTGACGAAGAAGACCACGCTAGTCTTCGCGGCCGACGTCGGCAGCGTGTCGGGCAAGGCTCGCGAGGCGAAGCAGTACGGAATTCCGATCGCCAGCGAGGAGGAGCTCGAGGGGAACCTCGCGGAAGCTCTACAAACGGTGCGTTGACAGCGCACGGGTGACGGCATTGCCCCCTGAACCGGCGTCATTTCAGCCACGTCAGCGGCGGCGCGCCGGCGGAACGAGCGCCAACCTAAGCCGACCCCAGCCGCGGAGGGCGATTCCATCAATCAGGGGTACCCGTCAGGTCGAGGAGGCCAGGCCAGCGCGCGAGCAAAGCGGCCAAACCTGCGCGCGAGATCGACGCGTCTTCAGATCACGTTTGACCGCCAGCCCTCGATGCGTCAGGTGCTATAGGCTAACTCAAGGGAAAGGGGCGCATTGGCTCAACTATTTGGCCGGAACCGGCTTCGCGAAGAAGCAGCGCGGATTCCGACAGAAGACATTATAGATAAAATCGCAATTCTGAGTCGCTGGCACAAAGACCAGATTCAGGGTACCCTGAAAAAGGATAGCGAGACTCAACGAGAACAACAGTGGAACCAAGACGTTTTCATTGAAATCCTTGGGTACCGGATGAAACCACTCGATCTCGCAACATTTGAGCCGAAAGCCTCAACGGCTTTCAAGAAGATCCCGGATGCGCGCATCGGGAACCTCGGCTCTTCAGAAAATACTGACGATACAATTGCAGTTGTCGAACTCAAAGGCGCAACAGTCGATCTAGACAAACCGCAAAGTCGCAACGGGCATTTGACACCCGTGCAACAGGGCTTTATGTACAGGCCAATGTATCGAGGCGCAAGTTTTGTGATTGTTTCAAACTTCATCGAGACCCGCCTATACAATGACAATCAACTTGATTATGAATCATGGTTCCTCAGCGACCTCGTCAGCGACACGGACGATTTCCTCGCATTCAAGACCTTCTACCTTCTCCTCCGAGCAGACCGCCTCCTGCGCAGAAATGGATATTCAGCAACAGAGCAGATGCTTTCCGACGTTCGCATCGAGCAAGAGCAAATTGGGAACAGCTTCTACGACGACTACAAAACTGTTAGAACGCTTTTGCTGCAAGATCTCTATCGCAACAACGAGTCAGTACAAAAAGACCTGAACTTAGGCATCAACAAGGCCCAGAAGATTCTTGACCGCATTGTCTTCGCTTGCTTCGCCGAAGATGGCGGGCTGCTGCCAGACGACACCCTAACTCGCGCGCTCTCCTCGTACGTGAGCTCGCCATTCTCTTTCTGGTCAGGCCTAAAGACCCTTTTCTCCGCGATCGACAAGGGAGACAGCAAACTCGGCATCGACACTGGGTACAATGGAGGCCTTTTCGCGCCCGACGCCGAACTTGACCAGCTTGTCGTCGGCGATGATGTAGTTCGAAGTCTGATGCGACTCGGCGTCCAGTATGACTTTCAAAACGATCTCTCAGTGACAATTCTCGGGCATATCTTCGAGCAGTCGATTGCCGACCTACAGGAAATCCGAGAACGTGTTGGGGAAAGCGAACACGTGACCGTCGAATCTCTTTCCGCGGGCCGACGACGAAGCGATGGAATATACTACACTCCAGAGTACATTGTGCGCCATATGATTGATCGGACACTCGGTGAGTATTTAAGAGCGCAAGAAGTGCGGATTCGAGCCGAAGAGCTTCTGCATGACGGGCTCAACGCCGACAACTACAGCAAGCGAGAACAACGCGCCTACCTCCGCTATCGTGACGAAGTTCTCATTAGCGTCAAAGTAGTCGACGCCGCCTGTGGTTCCGGCGCGTTCCTGACGAGCGCGTTTGATTTTCTGCAGGCAGACCATAAACGAGTTGCAGCTATCCTCGGAAACGATATCTTCGACAACACCGCCCTCACGGGAATTATCCTGCGCGACAATCTATTTGGGGTGGATATAAACGAAGAAAGTGTCGAAATCACACGTCTGAGTCTTTGGCTGAAAAGCGCGAAGAGGAATACCAAGCTTACCGGCTTGGAGAAAAACATCCGCGTCGGGAACAGTCTTCGTCGGAAAAGCGGCAGCACCGGCGAACCAGCTTTTGATTGGGCGACCGAATTCCCCGCCGTGTTCGCCAATGGGGGTTTCGATGCCGTGGCAATGAACCCGCCATATATCAAGGAGAATACAAACCGAGAAGCGTTTGATGCAATTCGCGACCTGAGCATCTATCAGGGCAAGATGGACCTCTGGTACGCCTTCGGCGCACTTGCCCTTGATATTGTGAAGCCGCAGTCGGGTCGCATCGCCTTCATTGCGCCTTCGAACTGGATTACCAACTCGGGCGCAGCAAACTTCCGAAACGAGGTGTCTCACAAGGGAAAGCTGCTTGAATATTGGGACTTTGGGGATACCTTTATTTTCGATGACGCAGGCATCCAGACGATGATCTACGTCATGGCACGCGATTCTGGTGATTCGGAATATACGTTCCCATACGCGCGCATCGCCGACAATAAAAGACTCAAGGCCAAACGGGTGCAGGAATTCCTGCTTGAAACCGCAAGCGAAGACTTCTTGCGGTTTGAAGCACGGCTGCGAAGGAACTCGCCAGCGGGCGCGGCGTTCCATTTCCGCCCCGCCGCACAAGACGACCTGGTGAAGCGGATCGAGATGGCTGCTCCGAGACGCTTGAGCCCTGCAGAAGTTGCGCAAGGTATCGTTGCGCCTCAAGATACCGTCAACAAGGCCGCTGCCGCGAAACTAGGGGACAGCCAAGACGAGGGGCGAGGGGTTTTCGTCCTGAAACACGCGGAGGTTGAGACTCTCCAGCTGAGTGCAGCTGAACGCGCTTTGCTTAAGCCCTTCTTTACAAGTGAGCAGCTCGGACGTTATTGGGCCCAAGGGCTTAACCAAGCATGGGTCATTTACACAGACTCCCGTTTCCGCGACCCTGATCTGATGAGTCCTTATCCTCGTTTGAAGACACATCTAGATCGTTTCGCGCCAATAATAACAAGCCATAATGCACCCTATGGTCTGCATCGCTCCCGAGATAGGCGATTCTTTGAGGGTGCAAAAATATTGTCGATTCGCAAGTCGGCGCGGCCTGTTTTCACCTATAACAACGTCGACTGTTACGTGTCGCAAACTTACAACGTAATAAAGCCGAATGATTTCAGCACCCTAGGGCTTACTGCCCTTTTGAACACGCGTGCCGCTGCATTCTGGTTCCGATCGGCTGGAAAGATGCAAGGCTCGCTCTATCAGATTGATAAAGACCCTCTCGTCCGCTTCCCCCTTCCCGCCGAGAATGACCTCAGTGAGCTCGCTCCCCTCGCGCAACAGAATTTGAAACTTCGTGCAGACTTAGCAAGGCTTGACACAACGTTCGCGGCAGTCACAGACAGCATCCTCCATGGATGGCATGCGCGCCACAGAGCATGGTGGGAACTTGACGCAGCAAGCGTATTGAGGGGTCTGAGTTCTGCTCTAAGTCTGCCCGAACGGGAAAGCATGGTTGAGGTATTCGAGAAGTTTCGCAACGAAGCGTCGCTCATCGTAAATTCCATCCTCAGCCTGGAACGTGAAGCGGACGAAATTGCGTATCTATTGTACTCGTTGAGCGAAGACGATATCCTGATGGTCGAGAGCAGCATTTCCGCGCCTCCCGTGCGGTTGCCTTGATCAGGTAGCTGGCTCGCTTCACCCCTGCCCCGGCCGCACGCCACCGCACGTTGTTGCCGGGAGGGTGCCGTCTGCCCTTTCCTTCCGTCGCTCGCTTCTGTTGTCGACATATGAACAAGGCGTCACGAGTCTGGGCTTTCAGGGTCCCGACCCGCACCTGGCGTCTCAACTTGAACCGTTCCACCCGGAGTTGCTCATCGACGCTCTTGCGGCTCCGCTGCCCGTGCTGTCGTCGACTCCGCAGCCTCCCGCAGCACGACCATCCCGCTCTCCACCGCGTAACACAGCATCCGGAGTTCGAGCAGGTCCGTCTCCCCCGTTACACCGCCTTCGCCAACGCGAGTTGCGCCCTCGCCGCGACCGCATCCGCCGCCGGCGGACGCCCGTACGCTTCCCGGTAGTCCCGCGAGAAGTGGGATGCACTGCGGAACCCGACAGCGGTGGCCGCGCGAGCGGCGGTGTCGCCGCGGACGACCATCAGCCGTCGTGCCTCTCCGAGCCGCGTCCGCTTCAGGTACTGCGCGGGAGTCATGCCGGTGGCTTCCTTGAAGCGCGCGAACAGGGTGGACTCGCTGACACGGAGCTCGCGGGTGAGGCGCTGCATCGACCACGGCTCCGCCATGCGTCCGGTGAGCAGCGCGGTCGCGGCTGCGACGACCGAGGCTCCGGAACCGTCGAGCGCTGCGGTGATGCGCGGCGCCTGCTCGGTCTGCAGCAGGCGGAGGACGATCTCCCGCGAGACGAGGGGAAAGAGCACCGGGACGTCCTCTGGTGCGTCGAGCAGGGCGAGCAGTCGAGCGAACGCGTCGGCGAGCGGCGCGGTCCAGGTTCCGAGTCGGGGCACCTCGCTGCGAGGCGGGGCGGACGGCGCGGTCATCGACGTCACGACCCCACCGACGACCGCCGGGTCGAGCCGCCAGACTGCGGAGACGAAGCCGTCGCCGCCGGCGGTGTCGACGACGCCAGCCACGACCGGCAGGTCGACCGGGGTGATGATGAAGCGCTCGCGGCCCCAGACTTGGTCGTCGTCTCCGACGATCGAGCGCTTGCGGCCGCGGAGGACGACGGACAACGACGGCACGTAGCGGCGGTCGAACAGGCTGGTCGGCTCGAAAACGCGGGAGACGGTGAGGCCGAGCGCCTCGGCGCGGTGCGCGGAGCCCGCCCGTGCGGGAGCGTCGTGGTGATCCGATCCGAGGACGGCGGCGTGCGTGGACGCGATCGAAGCGGCTCGGTCGAGGTGCTGCGCGGTGAGGTCGTCCACGCCGGCAAACCTATCCAGGCTGCCTGCCGGGAGCGACCCGTCCTGCGGGATCCGGCAAGGTCCTCACGGGACGGGGCAACCCGGGAGTCCGGCAGCGGGCCGAGCATCGAAGCATGAACACGACACCGAACGAATCCCCGCGGACCGCCCTCGTGACCGGAGCCTCGAGCGGCATCGGCGAGGCCATCGCCCGTGAGCTCGCCGCGGCTGGCATGACGGTCGCCGTCGCGGGCCGAGACGAAGCCCGCACCCGTGCCGTCGCGACCGACATCGAGCGCCAGGGCGGCCGTGCCGTGCCACTCATTGCCGATCTGTCCGGCGGTCCCGACGAGGTCCGGGCGCTCGCTGCCGCTGCGATCGAGCAGCTCGGCGGGCACGTGGACGTCCTCGTGAACAACGCCGGCGTGTACCCGGGCGGTCCCACGGAGTCGCTCACGGACGACACCGTCGATGCACTGCTCGCAACGAACATCCGCGCGCCGCACGTCCTCGTCGCAGCGCTCGCCCCGTCGATGGTGTCGCGCGGCGGCGGGAACATCGTGAACATCGGCTCGTGGATGGCACGGGTCGGTGTACCGTTCATGGCGCTCTACCCGGCGACGAAGGCCGCGGTCGAGCAGCTGACCCGGGCTTGGGCCGCGGAGTACGGCCAGCGCGGCATCCGTGTCGTGACGGTCTCGCCGGGTGCGACGGCGACGCCGGGCAACGCGGACTCGGCGGACGTGCTGGCGGCGATGACGCAGGGCACCCCGGCGGGTCGTCCGGTGCAGCCGGTGGACATCGCCCGTGCCGTGCGGTGGGTCGTCTCGGATGAGGCCGTGTTCGTGAACGGTGGCACCATCGACGTCGACGGCGGGATCGCGTCGACGCGGATGCACTGAGCAACGGACTCACTGCTTGTGGTCGTCGATGGTCCCGTCCGCACAGGGGGAGGTCACACGCATCACCACCGCTGCGCTTTCTCGACACCCCATCGAGGAGTGAATGGCTTCCCTCGACCCGGCGGCGCTGGTCTGACGGGCCCGCCGACCACCGCTCCACCGCCCGTCACACGGCGCCGTCGACCGCAGTCTCCGCTCGAACTCCGTCCGACCAATCCGGCACGGTCAACAACCACAGGCCGGCACCGAGCATGCCGATCGAAGCCACCGCCAACGGCAGCACCAGGACGAAAACGGTGCCCAGGATGCCTCCGATCACCGCGCCAGGGATCTCCCCGACGAGAGCGAGCACCCGTTCCGACGCGGCGATCTGGCCGGCCATGTGGGTGGGACTCTTGAGCTGCCGGATCGTGTTGAAGAGCACGACGCACACGACCATGCATGCCGAGAAGACCGCCTGCGCACTGGCGACGAGCAGCAGCGGAACGACGCCCTCGGTCTGACTGGCGAGCATCATCGCACCGACGCAGAATGCAGGCGTCGCGAGGGAACAGACGTAGACGGTCTTCTGCGCCGCGGCAACAGGGGCCGAAGCAGCCAGCGCGGTGCCGATGAGGGCCCCGATTCCTGCAGTGACCGCGACCACCGCAACTGCTGCCGTGTCGAAGTGGAGCTCGCGGATGCAGTAGATCAGGAAGACCGCCTGGAACACGGCGCTGAACAGGTTGAACTGCAGCGACGACAGCGAGAGTCGGCGCAGCGCGTGGTCCTGCCAGATGAAGCGCAAGCCGCCCAGAACCCGTGGTGCGTTCCCTTCGCCCCGCAACGAATCGTCCGATGGATCAACAGTTGGGCCGCGCCTTCTCCGCATGCGCCGAAGGCACAGTGCCGCAGCGATCGCAGCGAGGCCGAAGCCGACCGATCCGACCCCCGCTCCCGCCGCGAACCCGAGAGCCGCCACAAGCAGGCCACCGATACCCGGTCCCGCCAGTTCGGACACCACTGAGCTCCCGCGGAGCAACGAGTTGACCCGGTTCAACCCGTGGCTGGACCGCGTCCCGAGCTGCAGGACCGCTGAAGTGAGCCCGGCGTCGTGTGTGAGGGAAGCGACGCCGATGCAGAACATTGCCACGTAAAGCACCCACATCTGCGGAGTGAAGACAAGCGCCAGCCCGAGCAACGCAAGAACGGCGAACCGCAGGACGTTGGCTGTCGCCATGGCCCGGACACCGCCGACCCGATCGATCCAGTGGCCCGCAGCGATCCCGACCGTGAGGGCAGCGACGGAGTCCACGAGGTTCAGCACACCGATTTCGAGTGGACTCGCGTCGAAGAGCTGTACTGCGGCCAACGGCACGAGGAAGTACGCGACCTGCAATCCGAGAGCTCCAGCCGTCTCAGACGCTGCCAGCCCGCCGACCAGTGTCTTGTTGCGCTCAGTCACCTGCTTGACCGAAGTGCACCGCGAGCGAGTAGCGGTCCCAATTGGTTGAGCGGTTCGGCTCGACCTGGTGGTGGTGTTCGCCGGCGAGACGCATGACCGCGACAGTCCCGGGAAGGGGCTCGACGACTGCGCATCGTCCGTCCGGTTTCTCCGCCACGAGACGCGTTCCCGCGCTCGTCGGCCACGCGTCGTGCAGGAAGAACACCAGCCCGAAGACCCGACCGTCGTAGAGATCGTCATGGCGCCGGAGGTAGTGCCCGGGGCGATACCGAGCAATGTCGGCCGTTCGGTACCGGACTCGTCGACCGTGTACAGCGCTGAAACTCCGCAGCACGTCATCCGAGCGGAGCGCGGAGAGCAGACCTCGCAGCGCGTAAGCGCGAGGGTCAGGCTTTCGAAGCGTGTCGGACCACGAGAATCGCTCCCGGTGCGGAAGAGCCGCGAATTCCGACTCGGTCACGACGTCGACGGCACCAGTTGCGTCAAGGCGCCACCGTTCCTCCTCCCAACCTGCGTCCCGCTGCATGTCGCTGAGCACCGCGGTGGAGTCCACCGTCAACGGCAGCCGCACGGTGGCTGCCAGGGAGTCGTCATGCAGGACCCGATGAAGTGTTGCGGCGAAGGCATCGCCAGCGAAGAACGAGATCGCTTCGTCCCGAAGCTCGAGTCCGGCCTGCCGCGCGGCGTTCGCGGCGGCGGGTTGTGCGGGTGTCGTCATCGAGTCTCCAACTCGTCCAGGGGCAGGATGCCCAGTGCTGAAACGGGCGCGTCCCACCCGTGGTTGTTCGATCGGCCCGCGACGTATCGGGCAAGGGAGCCCACCCCCGCAGACGAGCCCAGGATCGATCGGGCGGCCTGAGCGTCCCACCGCGGCGTCTGTTCTTCGCGTCGGAGCGCAACGGCGAGCGCCTGGCGGGGAACGAGCCCACTCCGGGCAACCCACGGCGTCATTGCCAGGGTTCGCGTCAATCCCGTCGTCGCGGAGTTCATCGGCACCGCGACGGTCAGCGCGAGACCAGCTCCGAACATCTGATCCGCATCCTCGCGATACGGGATGGTCCCTGGCGTCAGCGGCATCTCAGCCAGGTCTGCGGCGGCTGCCGAGCAGATGGCCTTCGCCACCTCCTGGTTCGGCCGGAACGGCGAATACTGCAACAACGTTGGCGAAGCCGACCGCTGGACGTGAACGATTGGGTCGTCCAGGAGTTGGAACGCGCCTCCGGCCGAGGGACATGCGGCGAGTTCATCCTTGAGCGCACGCTTCGGCACCTCCACCAAACGATGACGTGATCCGACAGGAACGGTGATGAACGTCAGGAGTGTCGTCGAGATCGCCTGACTGAACCTCGACGAGGCTGGAACACCCGCAGCGGTCCACCGCCGCCCGGTCGAGATGTGCGCCGCAGCGGCCTGCGACAACACACGGACCTCCGCCCCGTCCGCAAGCTCGTATCGGTCGCAGAAGGGGCCTCGCTCTCGACCGACGGATGCGGCGCTCGCAGCGCGAAGCCCGATCCAGAGGTCGAACGCGTCGAGGAACGGCCTGACATCCGCGTACGGCGCACGAGTCGTGATCCGCAGCGCAGTACGACCGACGGCCACGGCACGGGCGAGGAAGAAGAACGAGGCGACACCGCGCTTGCGCGAGTTCCATCGCCAATCAGCAAGGACGCGCTGAGCAGAGCCGACTCGCTCCGCATCGACGTCGATGATCCACTCCAGTTCGTCGAGTCGGCGAATGGCAGTTGCAGCGATGGCTCGGTAGTGCCCGGTCGCAGCATCGGCTTCGAAGAGTGGCGCACTCCACACCCGTGTGACCTGCATGCCTGCCCAATCGCGGGCGTCGAGCCCGATCGCGTTCGGCCGTCGATCCAGGACGACGTCAAACCCGTCAGTCAACCTCGACCTCGACCTCGACCTCGACCTCGAAAGGAAATCGCATGCCGGTGAGGAACTCGATTGCGCGATGCGCAGCACGGGCTGCCACCATCGCAGTCGTCGTCCCCAGTGAGGCCCGCGTCGTGTCGACCGGTACCGCCGGATCAGGGGCCGAGCAGGCCGCCAGGACTCGACCGTGGCGTATTCCGACACCAGCGATGAGGTACGGCACGCCGAGTCGATCCATGACTGCCGCCAGGTCCCGATCGATTCCAACCGGTTCGTCGACCGCTACGAAGACCAGAGAAGGTCTGTTGACCTCGAGGAGCGAGGCGAAGTGGTCATCAGCGCTGACCGTTTCTTGCCGCACCTCGCAGTCCGCGTTCTGCAATCGGTCACGGACCCAGCGTTCGGCGGCGAGCACCTTCGGGCGCCCGAGATCGGAGTAGCCGTAGAGATTCTGGCGGTTGAAGTTGCTTTCTTCCACGACGTCCTGATCGAGGAGCACGTAACTCCGCACCCCGGCGGCGACCATGTGACGGAGGAACTCGGACCCGGTTCCGCCGAGACCGATGACGAGCAGTCGACATGATTCCAACCGGTGCTGCAGGAGCTGTGCGTCGTTCGTGAACGCGTCGAAGTACTCGAGTTGCCGTGATGCGCGACCGTCTCGATCGCGCTCCGGGTCGTACTCGATGACGGCACCACGCCGCTCGAGGTCTTCGAGCACTCCGAGAAGCGGAGCAGGCGACGGAGAGACCTGCGCAAGAGCGTCCGCCAACGGCGAGGTACCCGTTGGTGAGCGCACGACGATCGCACGATCCTCGTCGACGAGATGGAGCGCGCCGTCGGAGTGAGTGGACATCGACCACCCCGGGCGGAGAGTGTATGAGTTCATGCGTCCTCTTCGTGCCGTGCCGGGAGGGCCGAAGAGTCCTCCCGACACGGCAACTGCCTTACGTGCGGTTCACCACGCGGTGCGTCACGTTGTCGAGCTCGTCGATCTCGAAGACGTCTTCTGACTTCGGTTCCTTGTCGTCGTTCATGTTCACCTCCTCGGCCCATCGGCGGACAACTATCCGGCAACATATTGGTACGACGAGTCCCCGCACAACCAAACTCGCTGAATATCACCCATCCGGGATAGCGGGCTGATGTCCTCGACCGCGCTGCGCCGTGCCGCGGTGGACGAGCGCCCCGAACCCATCGCCGGTCCCGGCAAGGTCCTTCCCGTCCATCCTCCGATCGGAGGACCCGAACCACACCCCACCCGCCGATCCTCCAGCGCCAGGGACTCACCACGCTGGTCTCATGCCCGCCACCCCCGCCATCGAGGTCCACCACCTCACGAAGCGCTACCCCACCGGCAAGCTCGCCGTCGACGACGTCTCCTTCACCATCGAGGCCGGCGAGACCTTCGCCCTCCTCGGCCCCAACGGCGCCGGCAAGTCCACCACGGTCGAGATCCTGGAGGGCTACCGATCGCGCACGGACGGCACGGTCACGGTCCTCGGCCACGACCCCGCCCGCACGAGCCGCAGTCACAACGCCCGGATCGGCATCGTCCTGCAGTCCAGCGCGGAGTCCCCGAACGTCACCGTGGCCGAGCAGCTGCGCCACTTCGCAACGCTCTACCCGAGGCGTCGTGACGTCGAGGAGACCCTGCACGCCACGGGACTCGCGGAACAGCGCAACACCCGCATAGCGAGGCTCTCCGGTGGCCAACGCCGCCGCGTCGACGTCGCCCTCGGCATCATCGGCCGCCCGGAGGTCCTGTTCCTCGACGAGCCGACGACCGGCTTCGATCCGGAGGCCCGCCGCCAGTTCTGGGATCTCCTGAACCAGGTCCAGCAGGAGGGCACGACGATCCTCCTCACCACGCACTACCTCGACGAGGCCGCACACCTGGCCGACCGGGCGGCGGTGATCGCGGACGGCAGGCTCCTCGACATCGCCCCGATCGACGAGCTGGGTGGCGCCGAGGCCCGCACCCCGAGAGTCAGGTGGACGAGCCAGAGCCAATTGCACGAAACACGCACAGAAGACCCGGCAACGCTCATCCGAAGGACGAGCGACCCGATGCACGACCTCGAAGTCATCCGCCCGTCCCTCGAGGACGTCTACCTCGAAATGGTCGAAAAGAAATGAACGCCGCTCGCATCACCTACGAGATCCGCTCCTACTTCCGCGCGCCCGACGCGGTGTTCTTCACGTTCCTCTTCCCGATCATCATGATGGCCCTCTTCTCGGTCGCCTTCAGCAGCGCCACCGACATCAGAGCAGGCACCGCGAGCGTCGACTACGCCACGTACTACCTCCCCGGCCTGGTGGCGACGGGCTTCCTCCTCTCCGGCACGCAGTCGCTCGGCGTCGACATCGCCACGGAACGCAGCGACGGCACCCTGAAGCGCCTCGGCGGCACACCGCTCCCGGTGCTGAGCTACTTCATCGGCAAGATCGGCATGGTCCTCGTTACGACGATCCTCCAGACGGCACTGCTGATCGGCATCGCGAGCATCGTCTTCGGCGTGGATCTGCCGACAGCCCCCGAGAAGTGGGCCCGCTTCGCGGGCATCATGCTGCTCGG
Organism: Curtobacterium guangdongense; assembly: GCF_049341845.1. Taxonomy (NCBI): domain Bacteria; kingdom Bacillati; phylum Actinomycetota; class Actinomycetes; order Micrococcales; family Microbacteriaceae; genus Curtobacterium; species Curtobacterium guangdongense. The sequence continues at coordinate 4,812 of NZ_JBMPIT010000011.1, read as the reverse complement.
CATCGCGACGAGCTGCGTCCTCGGCATCGCGATCTCCGCACTCCCCCGCGAGGGCCGCCGCGCCACCGCGACGATCGTCCCCGTGGTCCTGGTCCTGCAGTTCATCTCCGGCGTCTACCTCCCCTTCACGCAGCTCCCCGGCTGGCTGCAGAACGTTGCGTCGGTCTTCCCCCTCCGCTGGATGGCGAGCGGGATGCGCTCGGTCTTCCTGCCGGACGCGTTCGCGTCCGCCGAGCCGGGAGGCTCGTGGCAGCTCGGCCTCGGGACGCTCGTGCTGGTTGCATGGCTGGTCCTCGGCACGGTGGCCTGCGCGCTCACGTTCCGGTGGAACCGCAAGGACGCGTGATGCCGGCCGCGAAGTGGGATGCTCGGACCATGGGCACAACTCGCATGACCGGTGCGACCTGGGTGCGCAACCGGTTGCTGCACGCCTTCTTCGCCGCGACGATGGCCCTCACGGCGTTCATCACCGCCTACGGCTGGTCCCCGTGGAGCACCCGCTGGCCCGCGTACGCCGCGATCGCCGTCCTGGTCGTCGCGTACGCCGCGTTCGGGTACCGCGGGTACGACGAGCGCCGGGCGGCAGCAGCGTTCCTCCCCCTCCTCGTCGCCGCCGCGCTGGTCCTGCCCGCCGTCGCCCCGAGCACCGCGTTCGTGCAGTGCATCCTGTTCCCGCTGGTCTGGTGCCAGTCCGAACGCATCAGGACCGCCGTCCTCCTCTCGATCGCGATCGGCGTCGCGAGCGGCATCGGCCTGCAGGTCTCCAGCGGTGCCGGGGCACTCGTCAGCACCCTCCTCATCGAGGGCATCAGCGTCGTCGGCGCGTGCGCCATGGGTGTCTGGATCTCGAGCGTCGCCGGCCTGTCGGAGGAGCGCCGTCGGCTCCTCGACGAGCTCCGCGCGGCGCAGACGTCCCTCGCCGAGGCGAACCGCACGGCAGGCATCGCCAGTGAGCGGGAGCGCCTGGCCCGGGAGATCCACGACACCGTGGCGCAGAACCTCGCCGGCATCGTGATGCTGACCGAGCGTGCGCAGAGCGACCTCGCGAGCAACCGCACCGACGCGCTGGAGGAACGCCTCACCGTCCTCGAGGAGTCCGCCCGCGCAGCACTCGAGGAGTCACGCGCTCTCATCGCCGCCGGTGCCGCCGGTGTCACCCGCGACAGCCTCGGCGGCGCGCTGCACCGCCTCGGCGAGCGGCACACGCGCGAGACCGGCACACCCGTGACGGTGGACGCGCCCGACTGCGCGCTGGACCGGGACGCGCAGGTGGTGCTGCTCCGGGTCGCCCAGGAGGCTCTCGGCAACGTCCGCGCGCACGCTCGCGCCGCCTCGGTGCACGTCGCACTGCTCCCCTCGCCGGAGCAGACCGTCCTGCGGATCGCGGACGACGGGGTCGGCTTCGACGCGTCCGACCCGACCGCGGGGCACGGACTCCGCGGCCTGCGGGAGCGCCTCGCCCTGGCGGGCGGGTCCTGCCGGATCACCAGCGGCCCTGGACGCGGCACCGTCGTCGAGGCGACCCTGCCCACCGGGACCGCGCCGAGCCTCCCGGCTGTCCAGCAGCCCGTGGCGGAGGTGACCCGGTGATCCGCGTCGTGGTGGCGGACGACCATCCGATCGTCCGCGCGGGCATCGTCGCGCTCCTGCAGGACGCCGCCGACGTCGAGGTGGTGGGGCAGGCCGCGGACGGCGAGTCCGCGGTGTCGACCGTCCTGGCCGAGCGGCCGGATGTGGTCCTCATGGACCTCCGGATGCCGGGGATCGACGGGGACGCTGCGACCGCGCAGATCCTCGCCGCGGATCCCGGGATCCGCGTGCTGATCCTCACGACGTACGAGTCCGACGACCAGATCCTCGCCGCGATCGAGGCCGGCGCCACCGGCTACCTGCTGAAGGCGGCTCCCGAGTCCGAGATCCTGGCCGGTGTGCGGGCGACCGCGCGGGGCGAGACGGCACTGGCTCCCTCGGCGGCCGCTGCCCTGGTCCGCCGGGCCACCGGCACCGTGCCGACCGGGCCGTCGCTCACGCCCCGGGAGCTCGACGTGCTGCGGCTCGTCGCGCAGGGCCAGAGCAACCCGGCGATCGGTCGCGCGCTGTTCCTCAGCGAGACGACGGTGAAGACGCACCTCGGCCACGTGTTCGAGAAGCTCGGCGTCAACGACCGCACTCGAGCGGTGACGCGCGCGATGGAGCTGCGCATCCTCTGACCGCCGCGGTCAGCCGCGCGCGTCTACAGTCGAACGAATGCCCGCCTCACACGCACGACCCGCTCCGTCCACCGCGACCGACGGCATGATCCACGTCCGCGGTGCCCGCGAGAACAACCTCCGGGACGTCGACGTGGACGTGCCCCGCGACCGGATCGTCGCGTTCACCGGCATCTCCGGCTCGGGGAAGTCGTCGCTCGCCTTCGGGACGATCTTCGCCGAGGCACAGCGTCGCTTCCTGGAGTCCGTCGCCCCGTACGCACGGCGACTCATCGCGCAGGGGTCGACCCCGCACGTGGAGTCCATCACGGGCCTCCCGCCGGCGGTGGCCCTGCAGCAGCGCCGCGGCGCCCCGAGTTCCCGGTCGACGGTGGGCACGCTGACGACCCTGTCGAACTCGACCCGGATGCTGTACTCCCGCGCCGGCACGTACCCGCCCGGGGCCGAGCGGCTCGAGTCGGACTCCTTCTCCCCGAACACCGTCGCCGGGGCGTGCCCCCGCTGCCACGGCCTCGGGACCGCGCACGAGGTCACCGAGGCCTCCGCCGTGCACGACCCGTCGCTGAGCATCCGCGACGGGGCGATCACCGCGTGGCCCGGTGCGTGGCAGGGCAAGAACCTCCGCGACGTGACGGCGGTCCTCGGGTACGACATCGACCGGCCGTGGCGGGAGCTGTCCCGCGCGGACCGCGACTGGCTGCTGTTCACCGAGGAGCAGCCCGTCGTCGAGGTGCACCCGCAGCGGGACCGGATCGCGAAGCCGTACAAGGGGCGGTTCTGGAGCGCACGGCAGTTCGTGCTGCACACGCTCGCCGACTCGCAGAGCGAGACGCAGCGGAAGAAGGTGCTGCAGTTCGTCGAGTCCGGACCGTGCGGGCTCTGCGGTGGGACCGGCCTGACGCAGGCCGCGCTTGCGGTGACGTTCGGCGGGAAGACGATCGCCGAGCTGCACGCGCTCCCCCTCACCGCCCTCGCGGAGGTGCTCCGGCCCGTCGCTTCGATCACCAACGCCGCAGCCGCCACGTCTCGCGCGTCGTCGGGCGAGCGCACCGAGGTCGCCGTCGCGATCGCGAAGGACCTGCTGGCCCGCGTCGAGGTCCTCACCGGGCTCGGCCTCGGGTACCTCGGGCTCGACCGGGCGACACCGACGCTCTCCCCCGGCGAGATGCAGCGACTCCGCATCGCCACGCAGCTCCGGTCGGGGCTGTTCGGCGTCGTCTACGTGCTCGACGAGCCGAGCGCCGGGCTGCACCCGGCCGACGTCGAACCGCTCGTGGAGGTCCTCGACGGGCTCCGCGCCGGCGGCAACAGCGTCTTCGTCGTCGAGCACGACATGAGCATCGTGCGGCAGGCCGACTGGATCGTGGACGTCGGCCCGGGTGCCGGGTCGTCCGGCGGGACGGTGCTGTACAGCGGCCCGGTATCAGGGCTCGCGTCCGTCGAGGAATCCGTCACCCGCCGCTACCTGCAGGCCCGCCCGCCCGTCGAGCGCACTCCGCGGACGCCGACGGGCACGCTCGAGCTCCGGGACGTCACGCGACACAACCTCCGGGGCCTCGACGTCGACCTGCCGCTGGGTGTCCTCACCGCGATCACGGGAGTGTCCGGCTCGGGCAAGTCGTCGCTCGTCGGCGGGGTCCTGCCAGCGATGGCCCTGTCGCATCCGGGCATCGACCGGGTCGTCGAGGTCGACCAGAAGGCGATCGGCCGCACACCACGCTCGAACCTCGCCACCTACACCGGGCTGTTCGACGCGGTGCGCGCCGCGTTCGCCAACACGGAGGAGGCCAAGGCCCGCGGGTGGACCGCGGGCCGGTTCTCGTTCAACGTCGTCGGCGGCCGGTGCGAGGTCTGCCAGGGCGAAGGATCCGTGTCGGTGGAGCTGCTGTTCCTGCCGGGGAGCTGGGCACCGTGCCCGGAGTGCCACGGGTCGCGGTACACGGCCGAGACGCTCGAGGTCCGGTGGCACGACGCGACGATCGCGGACGTGCTCGCGATGACGGTCTCGGACGCGGCGTCGTTCCTCGCGTCGCTGCCGATGGCCTCCCGCGCGCTGGAGACCCTCCGGGAAGTCGGGCTCGGGTACCTGCGTCTCGGACAGCCGGCGCCAGAGCTCTCGGGCGGCGAGGCGCAGCGGATCAAGCTCGCGACGGAACTGCAGCGGGCCCGCTCCGGCCACACCCTGTACCTGCTCGACGAGCCGACCACCGGGCTGCACCCCGCGGACGTCGAGCTCCTCACGACGCAGCTGCTGCGGCTCGTGGACGCCGGCAACACGGTCGTGGTGGTCGAGCACGCGATGAACGTCGTCGCTGCGGCGGACCACGTGATCGACATGGGCCCGTCGGGCGGCGACGAGGGCGGCCGAGTCGTCGCTGCCGGCACGCCCGCCGAGGTCGCTGCGGCACCCGGCAGCCGCACCGCGCCGTACCTGAGCGCGGAGCTCGGGCGCTGACGCCTGGTCCGGGTCCGGGTCCTGGTCCTGGTCCTGGTTCTGGTCCTGGTCCTGGTTCTGGTCCTGGTCAGGGTCCGGGTCCTGGTCCTGGTCCTGGTTCTGGTCCTGGTCCTGGTTCTGGTCCTGGTCAGGGTCCGGGTCCTGGTC